>DAOTYW010000329.1:0-13978 GCA_034434755.1 Anaerolineae bacterium
CTGTTTCACTGGCTTTTTTAAGCACCCTCCGGCGGGAGAGGGGCGGGGGTAGGGGGTGGGGTGAGGGCTCAGCGCCGCGGACGGTAGGCAGTTACCCCGCAGGTTAGAAAGTGACTGGCCACAGAGCGAGCAGCTCATTGTGGCGCACTTCGATGTGGAGATTGCGCCCAAACCTTCGGGCGGGTGAGCAGTTACTCAGGAGGGTCGTTACGGCGATGGAGAACGTCCTGGTCCACGATCTGCTGGTCGTCCTGTTCGCGTATCTCATCGGCGCCATTCCGTTTTCTTTCCTGATCGCTCGCTGGCGGGCCGGCATAGACATCTACGAGCACGGGGAAGGGAACGTCGGGGCGCGCAACGTCTACCACGTGGTCGGGCGGAAATGGGGGCTGCTGGCCGGCGTGCTGGATGTCGGTAAAGGCGCGGCGGCCTGCTTCGTCGCCCGCGAGATGGCCCTCTCCCAGGTTGCCTTCCTGGCCTGCGGCTTCACCGCGCCGCTGGGACATAACTTCTCCCCCTTCCTCCGCTTCCGTGGCGGCAAGGGCGTCAGTACGGCGATGGGCTTCCTGCTCGTCTTGCTTCCCTATTCCACCCTCGTCGGCGGCCTGTGCGTCGCGCTCATCTATGTCCTTACCCGCGACCTGAACAAGGCGCTCAACTTCGGACTGCCCGCCGTCGTCCTCCTGCCCCCCGTCTTCGACGCGCCGCTGTGGATGGTGCCCTACGTGATTCTCCTGCTCCTCTCCCTGGCGGTGAAGAAGATCCTCGACATGCCCCACGAGCGTGCCGTGTGGGCGCGCGATCCCTGGCCGGAAGGACAGCCCGGCTTCCACGCGGAAACGGTGGAAGAGCAGCCGGTCATCGGCGAGCAGCACCTATGAGCGAAGTCACCCTCCTTCACTACCAGATCGCCCTCACCATCATCCTGCTTCTGGTCGGCGCCAACCTGATCGCCAACCTGCGCATGGTTGGCCGCGCCACGCCCACTGAGGCCCCCCCGCCGCCCCTCGAACCGGTCTCGGTGCTGGTTCCGGCCCGCAACGAGGCGCGCAATATCCGCCGCTGTCTGGAATCGTTGCTGGCCCAGGACTGTCCGCAGTTGGAAGTTCTAGTGCTGGACGACGGTTCGACCGACGCCACGCCGCGCATCGTGGCCGAACTGGCCCGTCGGGACGGTCGTCTGCGCCTGATTCGGGGACAGCCCCTGCCGCAGGGATGGCTGGGCAAGAGTTTTGCCTGTTATCAACTGGCCCACCTGGCGCGGGGAACGTGGCTGCTTTTCGCCGACGCCGACACGGTCCATCGCCCGGCGACGCTGGCCTGGGCCATCGCCGCTGCCCGCCAGAACCGCTCCGACCTGGTGACGATGATCCCCCACACCGTCACCCATACGCTGGGCGAGCAACTGGTCCTGCCGATCATCCCCTTTGGGCTGCTGGGCTGCTTCCCGCTGGCCCTGGGGGCGCGATGGCGCGTCCCGATGATGACGATGGCCCTGGGACCGTACATGCTCTTCCGCCGCGAGGCGTATTTCCGCGCCGGCGGCCACGAGAAGGTGCGCGGCGAGATTGCCGAGGACGTGGCCCTCGCCCGCCAGATGGTGCGCTCCGGCGGACGGGTGACCATGCTGGATGGGTCGGAATGGGTGGACGTCCATTTCTACCACGGCTTCCGCGAGTCCTGGCATGGCCTGGCCAAGAGCGCCTTCGCCGCGCTGGGCTACCGTCTCCTGCCCAGCCTGCTGATGGCCGCCGTCTACGGTTTCCTGTTCCTCTGGCCGCTGACGCTGCTCGTCCTCGGCTTTTTGCAGGGGCGGATGGGGGAACCGACGCTGCGGCTGGCGCTCTTCCAGGTGGTCCTGAACAGCGGCCTGTGGTACGCGGTAGCCGAGCGCTTCCGCCTGCCGCGCAACACCGCCTTCCTGTACCCGCTGACGGTCCTGCTGACTATCCTGATCATGCTGGACTCGATTCGCCGCGTTGCCTTCAGCGGCGTCGGCTGGAAGGAGCGGGTCTATCAGGTGCGCGGCGGATCGTTGAGGCACTAGCATGGAACGTACGGTCCCCAGCACGGGCAGCGAAGAGATCGAGTTGTACCAGCGCACCTACTACTCCCTCCTGCGCACCAGCGACGAGGTGCCGCTGCGCGCGCTGGTCGAGAGCCACATGCGCATGGAGTCGGCCCTTCACGCCAGGGCCAGCGAACCGGAGACCGACCTGGACGCGCTGGTCTACGCCAGCCTGCGCCTGCCGCCGTGCATCGTCCAGGTGCGGCTGGTCGTGCTCAGCCCCTCGGAGTGGGAGTTCCGCGCCCGCGGCTATCCTGACGTTGCCCGCTGGCAGCCGGTGACCGCGCCGGGCCGTCGCCGGCGCATGCGCTTCGACGGGCGGGAAACGCTGGCCGTCTACATCGCCAGCCGCTCCGACATTGACGACCTGATCCCCATCCTCACTGCCTACCAGATCGAGTGGAACAAGATCCACCTGCGGCTGCACGATATGCCGGTGGTCGAGCGGCTGGCGGCGTGCGTCGAGGGCGGCGCGCCGGTGGACGAGCCGTTGCGCGAGGAGCTGCGCCGCCTGTTGCAGTGGGCGGATGTGGAACTGGCGCGGCTGGAGGAGGCCTGGCGGGATGATTTCGCCGTCACGCTGCTGGCGATGGCGCGTCAGGAAAAGCGGTTCGCCGTCCGGCTGCTGGCCGGCTCCTACGTGGACTACCGTCGGGCGACCCGCCACTGGTGGGAGCATATCATCTCCCGCGTGCCCCGCCCGTTGGCCGAACGGTCGGTCTATTTCGTCTCCAGCAACACCCACAGCCTGGTCAACCTGCTCACCGGCTGCGCCCTGCGGCGGGCGGGGGAGCTGATTGCCTTCGTCGAAGGAGGTGGGGAGCCCAGCCTGCGCGCCGAGTACCAGGCCATCCGCCAGGCGACCGTGCCCAGCAGTTGGGAGAACTTTCTCTACCATGTCCTCCGGGTCTACAGCCGCACCCCCCAGGGCCAGGCGGCCACCCGCGAGTGCCGCCAAGAGATGGAGTCCTGCGGCATCTGGCACGTCGAGAGCCTGCACCACCTGGACGTGGACGCCCAGGTGATCGAGATCGCCGCCCTGCGGCCAGAGTGGTTCGACCCCCGGCTGCGGATAGACGGGCTGGAGCGGCTGCGCGAGTCGGACGGGCTGATCCTGAACATTGACTACCCGCTGGGCCAGGCCGCCTACCGCATCCTGACCCAGGTGGCGACCGGCATCGGCGCGCTGCGTGGACTGTACGTGCTGGGCAAGGCGGCCACGCTCAACGGCCGGGTGGGCGATATGATCGTGCCCGGCGTCGTCCATGACGAGCACTCCCAGAACACCTACCTCTTCCACAACGCCTTCTCCGCCGCGGACGTGCGCCCGTACCTGGTCTACGGCACGGTGCTGGACAATCAGAAGGCGATCAGCGTGCGCGGCACGTTCCTGCAGAACCGGCAGTACATGGACATCTTCTACCGCGAGGGCTTCACCGATATCGAGATGGAGGCCGGGCCGTACCTCTCGGCGGTCTACGAGGCGATCCGTCCGCAGCGTCACCCGGTCAACGAGATCGTCAACCTCTACCCGGCCCCCTTCGAGATCGGTATCCTGCACTATGCCTCCGACACCCCCTTCACCCGCGGCAAGACCCTGGCCGACCGGCTGTCGTATTTCGGGATGGACGCCACCTATGCCGGTTCCGTGGCCATCCTGCGGCGCATCCTGGAGCGGGAAGTGGCCCGTGACTATTTGACAGGCGCGGGCCGTGCGGTATAATGCGCCCGCCCTGCAGGAGGGGACGTTCCTTGACCAGGTGGCAGACAGACCCCCAGACCGGGCTGCGCGTCGGCATTGCCCTTATTGCCGCTGTCCTGCTGGTGGACGGCGGCCTGCTCACCGCCGTCATCGTCCAGCCGGTCACCTTCTGGACCTTCCTGGCCGCGTTGGTCGTGCTGGTCAGCCTGGGCTTCATCGGCCTGCTGATCTACTGGCTGAGCGGCCTGGTGCGGGGGGGGTATACCTTCGACCGCAACGCCTTCACCATTTCCTGGGGCCTGACCGAGCAGGTCATTCCCACGCCGCAGATCGAACGGGTGGTGCGGGGGGAAGAGTTGGCAGGTCGCGTGCGTCTGCGCGGCTTTCACTGGCCCGGTTACTGGGTGGGCTACGGTGAGGTGGAGGGACTGGGGCCGACGCTCTTCTACGCCACTGAACCCCCGCAACGGCAGGTCTTCCTGGTCACTCCGGGGCTAGCCTACGGCATCTCGCCGGAGGACCGCGAGGGGTTCCTGCGCACGTTGAGCACCCGCCTGCAGATGGGGCCCACGCAGGTCGTCGAGCCGACCTCCCGCGGGCCGGAGTTCCTGCGTTGGGATTTCTGGCGCCCCCGGCTGACCTTGCTGACGGGCGGGGCTGTGGCTGTCCTGGCGTTGTTCGGTTACCTTTGTGCGCGTTTTCCCACCCTGCCGCGCCTGTTGCCGCTGCACTTCGATGCCGCCGGCGCGCCGGACCGTTTGGGGCCGCAGGGGGAGATCTTCTTCCTGCCGCTCATCGGGCTGCTCATGATCTTGTTCAACGGAGTGCTCGGAGGGGTGCTCTATCGTCGTGAGCGACTGGCCGCCCAATTGCTCTGGGGCGGCGCGACCGTGGCCCAGGCACTGCTATGGCTCGCCGTCCTCACCATCCTCTCCGCCTCCTGACCTACCCACTTGCCTACTTGCCTACTTGCCTACTTGCCTACTTGCCTACTTGCATACTTGCATACTTGCCTACTTGCCTACTTGCATGCTCAATCCACTCGAACTCCTCCTCGGCCTGCTGCTCTCATCGCTGATCGCCTGGCTGGGCTATCGGCGGGGATCGCTCTCCGGCAGCGGCGTGGTCGGCGCGCTGATCACCGGTCCGGTCATCTTCGGCCTGGGAGGATGGGAGTGGGGACTGCTCCTGATCGCCTTCTTCGTCTCCTCCAGTGGCCTCTCGCACTACCGCGAGCGCGATAAAGAGGAGCTGGCCGAGAAGTTTGCCAAGGGCCATCGGCGCGATCTGGGGCAGGCGTTGGCCAACGGCAGCGCGGCGGCGCTCCTGGCCGTCGCGCACCTGGCCTGGCCCGCGCCGCTCCTGTTCGTCGCCTGCGCCGGAGCGATGGCGGCGGTCAACGCCGATACC
Source organism: Anaerolineae bacterium (assembly GCA_034434755.1). Taxonomy (GTDB): domain Bacteria; phylum Chloroflexota; class Anaerolineae; order B4-G1; family DUEL01; genus DAOTYW01. Next base: position 5,181 of record DAOTYW010000329.1, read on the forward strand.
TGGGCCACCGAGGTGGGCGTGCTCAGCCGGCGCCCGCCGCGGCTGATCACGACCGGGCGGCTGGTGGAGGTGGGTACCTCCGGCGGGGTCAGCGGGTTGGGCCTGGCGATCGGCGCGGCGGGGGCGGCCTTCATTGGCCTGCTGGGCGCTGGCGGGGCGCTGCTGGCCGGCGAAGGGGGGGCGGTGGCCGCGGCGGTCCTCGTCGGCGCGGCCGTCGGCGGGGTGGCCGGCTCGCTGTTCGATAGTCTCCTGGGGGCCACGCTGCAGGCGATCTACTGGTGCGACCACTGCGGCAAGGAGACCGAGCGGCGGGTGCATCGCTGCGGGAGCGCTACGCGGCACGTGCGCGGCCTGTCCTGGCTGAGCAACGACGCGGTCAACTTCGCCGCCTCGCTGCTGGGGGCGGCGGTGGCGGCGACCATCGGCGCGGCCCTGGTCTGAAGGAGGACTGATGGATTTCTTTCGTCTGGCGGAACTGCCCACAGCGGAGCCGTTGCCCGGCGTGACGCGGCGGGCGGTCTGGCTGGAGCAGGTGATGGTCACCTTTTTCACTTTCGAGCCGCACGCTGTCATCCCCGCGCACGAGCATCCCCATGAGCAGATCACCTACGTAGTCGAGGGAGCGATGGAGTTCACCCTGGGCCAGGAGACGCGGCGCTTGGGCGCCGGCGAGGGGGTTTGCATCCCCTCCGGCGTCCGTCACGGAGCGCGCATCCTGGACCAGCCCGCCCTGGTGCTGGACGCCTGGCACCCGCCGCGGGAGGACTATCGCTGATCGCAAATCGCGATCAGCGATAGACGATGAAGCGCTACTTCGGCAGGCGCAGCTCCTGGCCGAGGTAGATCAGGTTGGCGTCCTTGATCTGATCGCGGTTCAACTCGAAAATCTCCGGCCAGCGGTTAGCGTCGCCCAGCAGTTCCTTGGCGATCGTGCTCAGGCTATCGCCTGGTCTGACGGTGTAGGTGCGCGGGGCGGCCGCGGCGGCAGCGGCGGCGGTGATCTCGGCTTTGCGTGCCTCGATCTGCTCGCGGATCTCCCCCAACCGTTCCCGGGCTTCCAGCCGCGCCGCTTCGGCCTTGGCCTCGACGGCGGCCTTCTGCCTGGCCTCCTCCGCTGCCTGCTTCTCGTCACGGTCGGTCACGGCGTCTATCGCCCCGTCCAAGGGCGATTTCTTCGGCGCAGGGGCTTGCTTTGGGGGGCTTTCGTGGCGGTGGATTCGCAATTTCGAGGTTCTGTGGTATAATCCAGGTTCGCGTTATCGGCGAACCGCAGGCCTTGCTGCGTCCGGGGGGAGGTGTATGGAGACTTCGTTCTCGGGAAAGAAATCCTATGCCCGCATGGCCAGCTCGTTGAGCTTGCCGGTGCTCATCGAGGTGCAGCTGGCATCCTATCGCTGGTTCCAGACCCAGGGCCTGAAGGAACTGTTCGATGCGCTTTCGCCCATCGAAAGCTATACCGGCTCGCTACGTCTCCACTTTCCCAGCACGAAGCCAGAGAGCGCACAGTTCGGGCTGAGCTATCGCTTCGGCCCACCAGCCTATTCCCAGGATGAGTGCATGGAGCGGGACGTGACCTACGCCGTGCCGCTCTATGTGGATGTGGCCCTGGAGAACCGCGAGACCGACGAGATCATCAAGTCCGAGGTCTTCCTGGGCGACTTCCCGCTGATGACCGACAACGGCACCTTCATCATCAACGGCACCGAACGGGTGGTCGTCAGTCAGTTGATCCGCTCGCCCGGCGTCTACTTCGACGTGGAAGAGGACCGTTCCACCGGCCGGCGGCTGTGCATGGCCAAACTGATCCCCGACCGCGGCGCCTGGATGGAGTTCGAAAGCCGCAAGACCGGCTACCTGACCCTCAAGTTCAACCGCAAGCGCACTGTGCCGGTGACCATCCTCATCCGCGCTCTGGCGGCAGTGGACGACGGCACCGGCCTCGCCGTGGTCCGCCAGGGCACGGACGAGGAACTGCTCGAGCTGTTCGCCGACGTGGACACCCTGCCCGATGTGCAGTGGATCCCTACGACGATCCGCCAGGAACCGCACTGGGAACCGCGCGAGGGCCGTACTATTGCCCAGGAGGCGCTGCTGGAGTTCTACCGCCGCATGCGCCCCGGCGACCCACCGACGCTGGAGAACGCCGAGGAGTTTCTCCGCTCCCAGCTCTTCGATGAGCACCGCTACGACCTGCAGCGCGTCGGCCGCTACAAGCTCGACCAGCGGCTGGGCCTCAACGTGCCCATGGAGCGGCGCACGGTGACCAAACAGGATATCGTCGCCCTGGTCCAGCACATCATCCGCATCAACAACGGTATCGAGGATGCCGATGACGTGGATCACCTGGGCAACCGCCGCGTCAAGACGGTCGGTGAGCTGGTGCAGAGCAAGCTGCGCGTCGGCTTGTTGCGCATGGAACGGGTGATTAAGGAGCGCATGTCCCTGCGCAGCGAGGCCGAACCGCCCACGCCCGTCAACCTGATCAACATCCGCCCGGTCGTCGCCGCCATCCGCGAGTTCTTCGGCTCCAGCCAACTCTCCCAGTTCATGGATCAGACCAACCCGCTGGCCGAGCTGACCCACAAGCGCACCCTCTCGGCGCTGGGCCCGGGCGGGCTGCGCCGCGAACGGGCCGGCTTCGAGGTGCGCGACGTCCACCACTCCCACTACGGACGCATCTGCCCCATTGAGACCCCCGAAGGCCCCAACATCGGCCTGATCGGCCGCCTGGCAACGTATGCGCGGGTCAACGATTTCGGCTTCATCGAGACGCCGTACCGCAAGGTCATCCGCCGCGTGCCTCCGATGGTCGAGGCGCTGACCGGCGAGACGCTGCGCGAACCGGTGGTGGACCCGGCGACGGGCGAGACGGTGGCCGACGCCGGCACGCGGGTGACCGCCGAACTGGCCGAACGCCTCGCCGCCCTGGGCCTCTCCGACGACGTGGCCATCGAACCCCGCGTGACCGGCGAGACGCTCTACCTCTCCGCCGACAAGGAAGAGCATTACGTCATTGCCCAGGCGAACACCAAGCTGGACGAGGATGGCCATTTCCTCTACCCGCGCATCACCGCCCGCCAGGGCGAGGAGTTCCTAACCACCATCCCCGAGCGCGTGGACTACGTCGACGTGGCCCCCTGTCAGGTGGTCGGTGTCTCGGCGGCCCTGATCCCGTTCCTGGAACACGACGATGCCAACCGCGCCCTGATGGGCTCCAACATGCAGCGCCAGGCCGTGCCCCTGCTGATGCCGGATGCCCCCCTGGTGGCGACCGGTATCGAGTGGCAGGCGGCGGTGGATTCCGGACAGGTGCTGCTCGCCGAGCGCGCCGGCGAGGTGGTCAATGTCACCGGCGACCGGGTGGTCGTCCTGGAGGAGGGCGGCGGACGGCGCGTCTACAACCTGCGCAAGTACCAGCGCTCCAATCAATCCACCTGCATTGACCAGCGGCCCGTCGTCTACAAGGGGCAGCGGGTGGAGCGAGGCACCGTCCTGGCCGATAGCTCCTCGACTCACCACGGCGAGCTGGCCCTGGGACACAACGTCCTCTGCGCCTTCATCTCCTGGGAGGGCGGCAATTTCGAGGACGCCATCCTGATCAACGAGAACCTCATCCGCGAGGATAAGTTCACCTCCGTGCATATCGAGAAGCACGAGGCCGAGGCGCGCGATACCAAGCTGGGCCCGGAGGAGATCACCCGCGATATCCCCAACGTCGGCGAGGATGTCCTGAAGGACCTGGACGAGGAGGGGATCATCCGCGTCGGCGCCGAGGTCGGCCCCTCCGATATCCTGGTCGGCAAGATCACCCCCAAGGGCGAGAAGGAGCTGACCCCCGAGGAGAAGCTGCTGCGGGCGATCTTCGGCGAGAAGGCCCGCGAGGTCAAGGATAGCAGCCTGCGCATGCCCCACGGCGAGCGCGGCAAGGTGGTGGACGTCAAGGTCTTCGACCGCGAGGAGTACCGCGACCTGCCAGCCGGGGTGGAGCGGATGGTCCGCGTCAGCGTGGCCCAGCGGCGCAAGGTCACCGAGGGCGACAAGATGGCCGGTCGCCACGGCAACAAGGGCGTCGTCTCCCAGGTCGTGCCGGTCGAGGATATGCCGTTCCTGGCGGACGGCACGTCCATCGAGTTGATCCTCAACCCGCTGGGGGTGCCTGGGCGGATGAACATCGGCCAGGTGTTGGAGACGCACCTGGGCTGGGCGGCCAGTCGCCTGGGCTTCCGCGCCATCAGCCCGGTCTTCGACGGCGCGACCGAGGAACAGATCGCCGCTGAGCTGGCCCGCGCCTGGCTCATTGACCGCGCCTGGGACGAGATCACCCAGCGCGCCTGGGCCTGGCTGAAGGCCCAGGGGTACCCGTTGGAGACGCTGACTGACGACGACGAGGCCCGCCTGCTGTACGTCCTCTCCTGGCTGGGGGAGCGCGGGTACGATGAGGAGCAACTGGACCGCGATCTCGTCTACGCCCGCCGTTCGGTGCTCCGCGAGTGGCTGCAGGAGCGCGGCTACGACCCGGCGCAGTTGCTGGTTTTCGAGGACGCTCCCCGCTCGCCAGCGCAACGGGAAGCGCTGGATCGCGCCGCTCACCTGGCCTGCCTGCGCATCTGGCTGGAGGACCATGGCCGGCAGACCGCCGGGATGGACGATGAGGCGGTCGAACGGCTGGCCACGGAGGTGAGCCTGGAAAGTCACGACCCCTTGCCGACGCTGGGCAAGGCGATCCTCTACGACGGTAAGACGGGCGTGCCGTTCGACCAGCCGGTGACGATCGGCATGATCTACATGATGAAGCTGGCCCACATGGTCGAGGACAAAGTGCACGCCCGCTCGACCGGTCCCTACAGCCTGGTCACCCAGCAGCCGTTGGGCGGCAAGGCGCAGTTCGGCGGTCAGCGCTTCGGCGAGATGGAGGTGTGGGCGTTGGAAGCCTACGGGGCGGCGCACATGCTCCAGGAGATGCTCACCGTCAAATCCGACGACGTGCGCGGCCGTGTGCGCACCTACGAGGCGATCGTCAAGGGCGAGCTGGTCACCGAGTCCGGTGTCCCCGCCTCTTTCAAGGTGCTGGTTAAGGAACTGCAGAGCCTGGGCCTGGCGGTCGAGGCAGTGACCGATAGCGGCGAGGTGATCCGCTTTGGGCGAGAGGAGACCCGCCCGCGCGTGCCGCGCCTGGCGATGGGGCTGCTGGGGCTGGGCGGCCAGGGGACCGGCGGGCCGTTTGACTAAATCGCGGCCCTGTGGTAAAATGCCCATTCGTTACGAGGACGGCAGCCACATCTCCTGCCGCCGGATTGACAAGCGAGGGTGTTGATCAGGGAGGCCATCGGAGGTCTATGTGGCCTTCCTCGCTGGTTTTGATAGGGGGAGTACAGTGCCCACCATCAATCAACTGGTCCATAAAGGCCGCAAACCGAAGCACAAGAAGACGAAGTCGCCGGCGCTGCAGTACATCCTGAACTCGTACCGGCAGCGGCGTTTCCCGGCGCCGAAGGGCGCGCCGCAGAAGCGCGGCGTCTGCACGCAGGTGCGCACGACGACGCCCAAGAAGCCGAACTCGGCGTTGCGCAAGATCGCCCGCGTGCGCCTGAGCAACGGTATCGAGGTCACTGCCTATATCCCTGGTGAGGGGCACAACCTGCAGGAGCACTCGGTGGTGCTGGTGCGCGGCGGCCGCGTCAAGGACCTCCCCGGCGTGCGCTATCACATCGTCCGTGGCTCGCTGGACGCCGGCGGGGTCGAGAACCGTCGCCAGCAGCGCTCCAAGTACGGGAGCAAGGTGAGCAAGGGCCCGAAGGCGGGCAAGAAGTAGCCAGCGAAGGGGAACGGCTATGTCGAGACGGTATCATGCGCCCAAGCGACCGGTCGAGCCGGACGTGCGGTACAACAGCGAGCTGGTCGCCGAGTTCATCAACCGGGTCATGCGCGATGGCAAGAAGAGCGTCGCCACGCGGGTGGTCTATGGGGCCATGGGCCTGGTCGAGGAGCGGGCCAAACGCCCAGCCCTGGAGGTGTTCGAAGAGGCGATCCGTTCCGTCGCTCCGGTGGTGGAAGTGAAGCCGCGCCGCGTCGGCGGTTCGACCTATCAGGTGCCGACCGAGGTCGGCCCGCAGCGGCAGGTCAGCCTGGCCATGCGCTGGATCCTGGCCGCCGCGCGGAAGCGTGCGGGACACTCGATGGCCGAGAAGCTGGCCGGCGAACTGCTGGACGCGGCGAATAAGACCGGCGCCGCGATCAAGAAGCGCGAAGACACGCACAAGATGGCGGAGGCCAACCGCGCGTTTGCGCACTACAGGTGGTAGTAGGCGTGAATCGTGAACCGTGAACCGTGAAGGTCGCATCACGCGTCACGCATCACGGGTCACGTTTCGATGAGCGGCACACAGTCCCTACAGCGCGTTCGCAACATCGGCATCGTCGCCCACATTGACGCGGGCAAGACGACGACCACGGAGCGGGTGCTCTTTTACACCGGGCGCACACACCGGATGGGGACGGTTGACGAGGGAACGACCGTCACCGACTGGATGGCGCAGGAACGGGAGCGGGGAATCACGATCACCGCAGCCGCGGTGACCTGCTTCTGGCGCGGCCATCAGATTAACATCGTGGATACGCCGGGGCACATTGACTTCACCGCCGAGGTGCAGCGCAGCCTGCGCGTCCTCGACGGCGGGGTCGTGGTCTTCGACGCCGTCGCCGGGGTCGAGCCGCAGTCGGAAACGGTCTGGCGGCAGGCCCGCGCCTTCGGCGTGCCCCTGATTGCGTTCGTTAACAAAATGGATAAGTTGGGCGCCGATTTCGCCCACGCGGTGGAGACGATCCACGAGCGGTTGGGCGCCACCCCGGTGCTGCTGCAGTGGCCGATCGGGCGGGAGTCCTCCTTCCGTGGCGTGGTGGACCTCCTGGAGCGGGTCGCGGTGATCTGGACGGATGAGCTGGGCAAGTCGCCCCAGGTCGAGCCGGTCCCCGCCGAACTGCTCGCCGAGGTCGAGCGCCTCCGCGAGGGGATGGTCGAACAGATCGTCGAGACCGACGACGCGCTGACCGTCCGTTACCTGGAAGGGGAGGAGATCGCCCCGCCGGAACTGCGGCAGGCGCTGCGCGCCGCCACCATCCGCGGCGTGTTGACGCCGGTGCTGTGCGGTTCCGCGCTGCGCAACAAGGGGGTGCAGCCGCTGCTGGATGCGGTGGTGGATTACCTGCCGTCGCCGCTGGACATCCCACCGGTGAAAGGGACCCATCCGCACACGCAGAAGGTGGAGACCCGTCCGGCGGACGTCAGCGCTCCGCTGGCCGCGCTGATCTTCAAGGTCGCCAGCGACCCCTACGTGGGCCGCCTGACCTACGTGCGGGTCTACTCCGGACGGCTTAAGCTCGCGGCGACGGTCTACAATCCGGGTAAGGAGCGCAAGGAGCGCATCCACAAGATCCTGCGCATGTTCGCCGACGACCGCGAGGAGATCGAGGAGTTGACGGCGGGGGACATCGGGGCGGTGGTAGGGCTGAAGGGCAGCTTCACCGGCGACACGCTCTGCGTGCCCGGCGCCCCTATCGTCCTGGAGGCGATCGCCTTCCCGCAGCCGGTCATCTTCGTGGCCATCGAGCCGCGGACGGCAGCCGACCAGGCGCGGATGAACGAGGCGCTGCAGCGGCTGGCCGAGGAGGATCCCACCTTCGTGGTGCGCACCGACGAGAACACCGGACAGATGATCCTCTCCGGAATGGGCGAGCTGCACCTGGAGATCCTGGTGGACCGGCTGCAACGCGAGTTCCACGTCGAGGGGCGGGTGAGCCGCCCGCGCGTGGCCTACCGCGAGACGGTCACCGCCCGCGCCGAGGCCGAGGGGCTGTTCGACCGGCAGACGGGCGGCAGCGCGCAGTACGCCTGGCTGCGGCTGGCCGTGGAACCGCTGCCCACCGGCGAGGGCTTCCGCTTCGAGGACCGCACCCGCGCCGGAGCGCTTCCACCCGTCGCTATCAGGGCGATCGAGCAGGGCTGCCGGGAGGCGATGGAAAGCGGCGTCCTGGCCGGGTACTCGCTGGTGGATGTGCGGGCCATCCTCCTGGAGGGACGATGGGATGAGGAGACCTCGTCCGAGATCGCCTTCAAGGTGGCCGCGACCGCCGCGTTCCGCGACGCGGTCGAACGGGCGCAGCCGGTGCTCCTGGAGCCGGTGATGAAGGTCGAGGTGGTCGTCCCAGAGACCGCCACCGGCGAGGTGATCGGCGATCTCAATGCCCGCGGGGCCAGTATCGAACGCATGGAGTCGCGGGCCGGGGGATTCCAGGTCATCCAGGCCGCCGTCCCCCTGGCCAAGATGTTTGGTTACGTGACCGATATCCGTTCCTTGACCCAGGGACGGGGTACATTTACGATGGAGTTCCACCACTACGCACCAGTGGACAAAGAGCGCATGGAGGCCATCCTGTATGGTGGCCGGTGGTAGAAGACGCTTCCGTTGAGCGGGAGTTGTTCTCCAGAGCCTGGTGGGCCGGGGGATGACTCCGGCCCACTGCTTTCGGCGCGGAAAGTCTGTCAAGCAGTCCGGAAAGGAGATCGAAAAGGAGTAGAGAAATGGCCAAGCCAAAGTTCGTACGGGAAAAGCCGCACGTCAACGTGGGCACGATCGGACATATTGACCACGGGAAGACCACCCTGACCGCGGCCATCACCAAGGTGTTGGCGCTGAAGGGGATGGCCAGTTACCAGTCGTATGATCAGGTGGCGAAGGCGGACGCGAAGATGTTCCGCCGCGACGCGACCAAGATCCTCACCGTGGCCATCGCCCACGTGG
>DAOTYW010000330.1:0-2097 GCA_034434755.1 Anaerolineae bacterium
TCCTGGGCGCCTGGCGCCGGCCGCGCGCCGGGGCGAACGAGCCGACCGGCACGGACACCCCCCTGCGCGATGGGCTGGCCCGCTTCATCGAACGCTACTTCCCGGAGGCGAAGGGACGCATCGCCAGGCGCCATTCAGGGATCATCGGCCTCACCGCGGACGGGGTGCCGATCATCGGCCGCCTGCCCGACCTGCCGCAGGTCGTCTTCGCCGTGGGCTTCGGGGCTTGGGGCCTGAGCTGGGCCTTCGTCGCCGCCGAGCGACTGGTGGATTGGATGGTGCAGGGTGGGGAGGTGGGGCTGCTGTCTGTGGAGCGGGTCGGTGGAACGTGAAACGTGAGGCATGAAACGTGAAACGTGATTCACGCTTCCGAACCTGCGGGAGGGTGAGCTGAGCAGTTACTCACGCACTACCTCACCACCCGCGCCATCGCCCCAATGTGCGCCGGGGTAGAGCCGCAGCAACCGCCGACGACCCGCGCGCCCATCGCGACGAAGCGCCGGGCGTAGTCGGCCATCATCTCCGGCGTGGCGTCGTAGACGAAATCGTTTTCCACCAGGCGCGGCAGGCCGGCATTCGGTTTGGCGATCAGCGGCACCCCTGGCGCGACCTCGCTCATCTTGCGCAGCGCCTCCTCGGTCATCTCCAGGCTGGCCCCGCAGTTGGCGCCGATGGCCGTCACGCCCCACTCGACCAACGCCCGCGCCGCCTCTTCCGGGCGCACGCCCATGTTCGTGCGCGCCTTGCGCTCGAAGGAGAGGGTGACGGTAATCGGCAGGCCGGGCGCGGCTCGCTGCGCGCCCTCGACCGCCGCCCGCGCCTCGTCCAAGCTGGACATGGTCTCGATGTACAGCACGTCCACGCCAGCGTCGGCCAGGGCTCCGGCCTGCTCGGTGAAGAACGCTACTGCCTCGTCGGTTGTGCGCCGGCCGAGGGGCGCCAGCAGCTCGCCCAGCGGGCCGATGTCCCCGCCGACGTAGCCGTGGCCGCCGAGGGCCTGGCGGGCCAGCTCGACCGCCCGCCGGTTAACCTCGGCCACGCGGTCGCCCAGGCCGGCCCGCGCCAGCCGCCCGCGCGTCCCCCCGAACGTGCAGGTCAGGATCAGCTCCGCTCCCGCCTCGACGTAGGCCCGATGCACCGCCGCCACCACGTCCGGCTGCTCCAGCACCAGCACCTCGCCGGGCACGCCGGGCCTGGCCCCCGCCGCCTGCAGCATCGTCCCCATCGCCCCGTCGGCCACCAGCACGGGGCCGCTGGTCAGACGTGTCCGAAAGTCCATCGCGCTTCTCCTCTCCGAGTGTCTCGTGAGGGCAAGTATACCCAGGTGGTGGGTTTCGTCAAGGCTGTGCTCATTCCCTACCCGAATATAATACCCGCACGCGTAGTCTGTCCACGAAGGGAGACGCCATGTCCAAGAAGGTCCTTCTCGCCACGCTCTCGCTGCTGCTGCCCGCCCTGAGCGTCGTTCCCCTGGCCTGCACCGCCGCCCCCGACACCGTCGGGCCGATCGCCACCGGCCCCGAACTCGATTACCAGCCCTCGAGCATCCGCATGCTCCCCGGTGGGCAACTGATGGTCATCTTCGAGCGCATCAACCCGAGCAACTTCATGGGCGACCTGTACGTCACATTCTTCAACGACGATGGCGCGACCTGGTCGACGCCCCAGCCGGCGGTCGCCTCGGCGCTCAACGAACGGCACCCGTCGCTGCTCCAATTGGGCCCCAACTCCTTCGTCCTCTTCTACCTGCTGGCGACGAACGGCAGCGGGGCGAACAGCCGCATCCACCGCGCCACCTCGTCCGACGGGCTGGTCTGGAGCGACCAGGGCGCGCTCGACCTGGGCTGGCCCACCGTCGGCGAGATCAATCCTCCTCGCACGCCGATTTCGCCGCCGGACAGATGATCACCTTCACCGTGCTGGCGGGCCGCGACCCGGCCGGCAACCCGCTCGCGCCGGTCGAATGGTCGTTCGTCACGGTTTTGCCACATCGAACATCGTTCACAACTTAAGGCCCGGCTTGCCCCGGAAATCGCCGCTTTGCGGCTTCCGCCCGCCGCTAAACCGGCGGGCTCATAGCTGAAGCCCCCTTCGGGG
>DAOTYW010000331.1:0-5203 GCA_034434755.1 Anaerolineae bacterium
GAAGATCGTCAACCCGGCGGTCAGGCTGACGAACGCCGTGACGTAGACGAGGATGAAGATCATCTTGAGCGGGAATTCTATCGGCGGCGCGATCATCACGTACAGGGCAAAGCTCATCAGGGCACACAACATCCCCAACCCCAGCGCCCCCAGGCCCAGCACCATCAGAGGCGGCCCTGCGACCTGGTAGACCCTGGCCGCCCACGACCTCTCCCACAGGCCGTAGCGCACACTGAACAGGCCGTAGAAGACGAAGAGCGACAGGATGATGCTGAGGACACTGGCCACCGGATGGTGGATCGAATCCCCCAGGCGGGCCCAGTAGAAGACCTCTACCAGCACGACGACGATCGTGGGGAGGAGACCGATGAACCCGCCCCTGAGGACGATGAACCCGACCAGAGAGAGCCTTTCCTCCTCCCACCCGACGACGTCACTGTGGCAGCGAGGACACAGACGCCGTCCCCCTGTCGGCTGGCCGCAGTTCTGGCAGGAGGGAGCCTCCCCCAGCGTCTGACCGCAGGCGGGACAGAGGCATTCCTGGCGAACGTATTCACCCTGGCATGTTGGGCATATGGGCATGGGTTGTCCTTCTGCAGTGTAGCTGGGTGAGATCGCCGCGGACCGTCGGCGTCAGGTGCAGGCGGCCCGTCACAAGATAGCATAGCATGATTTTAGCGTGAGGGCAAGTCCATGTTCCCTGGAGGCGCGCTTCCCAAGTGCGCCGTACCTGCTATAATGGGCTCGTCAGATGAACACGTCAGGCTCGATTCCTTTCTGGCTTCGCCTGCTCCTCGCCCTGACCGTCCTGCTGGCCGCTTTCGCGCCGGCGAGCGCGGGGACCGGGGAGACTTCCGGGGCCTTCCAGGCTTCCGGCGCCTCGACGGCTGGTGTGCTGGAACCCGACCTGGCGCGGGCGCTGGCCCAGGCCGGCGCGGACGACACGCTGCGCGTCATCGTCGTCCTGCGCGAGCAGGCCGACCCCGAGGCGATGGTCCGCGCTGCCGCCTCCCGCCAGGCGGCCCGCGTCCAGCTCGTCGCCGGGCTGCAGGCGCTGGCCGGGCGCAGCCAGGCACCGCTGCTCGACCTCCTGGCGCGCTCCCAGGCCGCCGGCGAGGTCGAATCATTCACCCCGTTCTGGATCTTCAACGGCCTGGCCGTCCGCGCCCGCCCGGCGGTCATCCGCGCCCTCGCCGCCCACCCCGCCGTCGCCGTGATCTACCTGGACCACGAGCGCCAGTGGATCCCAGACAACGAATCTCCAACTTCCAACCTCCAACCTCCAACTTCCAACCTCCAACCTCCAGCCTCCGAGTGGAACATCTCCCGCATTCGCGCCCCGCAGGTGTGGGCCTCGCTGCACATCTCCGGCAGCGGCGCGGTGGTGGCGAGCATGGACACGGGGGTGGACTGGCTGCACCCGTCGCTGCAGGTCAACTACCGTGGCTACAACCCGCACGGCGCGCACGTCCACGCCGGCAACTGGTTTGACGCGGTCAACGGCGCGCTCTATCCGCTGGACGACCACGGTCACGGCACGCACACGACCGGTACTGCCGTGGGCCAGGACGGCATCGGCGTGGCCCCCGGCGCCCAGTGGATCGCCGTCAAGGTGCTGAACAGCGGCGGCATCGGCTACGACTCGTGGATCCACGCCGGTTTCCAGTGGCTGCTGGCCCCCGGCGGCGACCCGGCCCGCGCGCCCGACGTGGTCAACTGCTCGTGGGGCCATCCCAACGGCCAGCTGACCACCTTCCAGGCCGACCTGCAGGCCCTGAGGGCGGCGGGTATCCTGCCGGTCTTCGCCAACGGCAACAACGGGCCGGACGGGGGCACGGTCGGCTCGCCCGCCTCGCTGCCGGAAGCCGTCGGCGTCGGTGCGAGCGACGCCTACGATGAAGTGGCCGGATTCTCCAGCCGCGGTCCGTCCCCCTGGGGCCAGATCCGCCCGCACGTTGTGGCGCCGGGGACGAACGTCCGCTCCAGCCTGCCCGGCGGCCGCTATGGTGAGGGGCTCGGCACCTCGATGGCCACGCCGCACGTCGCCGGCATCGCTGCCCTGTTGCGCTCGGTCAGCCCGACGCTGAGCCTGGCCCAGGTCACCGCGCTCATCACCACCACCGCCGTCCCCCTGGGCGACCCCGTCCCCAACAACGACACCGGCTGGGGACGGGTGGACGCCTTCGCTGCCGTCGCCGCGCTGACCCATCCGGGCCTGATTAGTGGGACGGTGCGGCGGGCCGACGACGGCGCGCCCATCCCCGGGGCCACGGTCGCCGCCAGCGACCACGGCGGCGGGGGCGGCGGGACGACGACCACCGACGCGGCGGGGTCGTACCTGCTGGCGCTGGCTCCCTCCACCTACGATCTGGTCGTCACGGCCTTCGGCTACCAGCCGGCCACCGTCTGGGGCGTCGAGGCGGTCACCGGCACGACGACCGTGGTGAACGTGGCCCTCACGCCGCTGCCCGCCGGCATCCTGCGCGGGCGCCTCACCGATGCCTCCAGCGGCGCACCGGTCACCGCCACCGTCACCGTGCTCGACACACCGCTGGCCGTCGCCGGCGCGGCCTATACCTTCACCCTCCCCGCTGGCAGCTACACCGTCCAGGCCTGCCAACTGGGCTACCGGGTGGTCACCGCCACCGCCGTGATCACCGCCGGGCAGGTCACCACTGCTGACCTGGCCCTGCCCCCCGCGCCCACGATCCTGCTGGTGGACAGCGGCGGCTGGAACTACACCAGTCAGATCGGCTACTACCGCCAGGCGCTGGACGACTTGGCCTACGCCTACGACGAGTGGGCCATCAACCGCCTGCCCGCCGACCTCCCCGCCCCCACCGACGTCGCTCCCTACGACATCGTTGTCTGGAGCGCGCCGTGGGACGGGCCCGGCTACATCGGCGCGCAGGACACGATCACCACCTATCTTTCCAGCGGCGGGCGGCTGTTCCTCAGCGGACAGGACATCGGTTTCCTGGACAGCGGCCCGCTGGGCTACTCGCCCTACTACCGCGCGTACCTCAAAGTGCGCCTGGCGGCCGACGACGCCGGTTCCTGGAACCTGACCGGCCTGCCGGGCGACCTGTTTGACGGCCTGGCGCTGACCATCGAGGGACCGGGCGGGGCCGATAACCAGCGCAGCCCCGACGCGGTGGCCGTGGACGATCCCGACGCGGCGGCGGCGTTGCTGCTCTACGATGTGGCCACCACCCGCGTCGCGGATCGTGACCCCGTAGCGGTGGGCCTCCACTCCCAACCGGGGGCGACCAAGGAGTACGGGACCGCGCGCCCGCCCGCCGTACGGGCGGGCCTCCGTGCCCGCCCGACGGGGGCGATCACGGAGAGGGCGACCACGGAGGGTCGCCCCGACGGATTGGGGGCTCCGGGGGCGACCACGGAGGGTCGCCCCTACGGATTGGGGGCTCCGGGGGCGACCACGGAGGGTCGCCCCGACGGGTTGGGGAACGTGGGCGATGCCGGCGCGGTGCGGGTGGGTACATGCCTGGACTACCGCGTCGTCTACCTCTCCTTCGGCTTCGAGGCCATCAACGACCGCGCCGACCGGCGCGAGCTGCTCGGCCGCTCGCTGGACTGGCTGACCGCGCCGCTGCCGGCCGTCGGCCTGGAGCTGAGCCCCGCCGCGCAGACCCGCATCGGCGCGCCGGGCGGCGTGGTCACCCACAGCCTGCGGCTGCGTCACACCGGTCAGGGCGGCATTACCGACACGGTCAGTCTGTCCATAGACGGCGCTTCCTGGCCCACCGAGCTGAGCGCCCCGTCGGTCGCCCTCTCCCCCTGCGCCACCGCCACCGTCGTCGTCAGCGTGACCGTGCCGCTGACCGCCGGTTGGGACGCGCGGGACGCGATCACCCTGACCGCCCGCTCCGCCCTATCGCCGACCCTGGTGCTCACCGCCGCCCTCACGACCAAGGCCCCCGCGCCCGTCCTGCTGGTGGACGACGACCGCTGGTACGAGCAATTGGAGCGCTACGAAGCGGCGCTGACGGCGGCGGGCCTGGCCTACGACGTCTGGCAGACCTGCCCGGCGCTCGGCTCGTGCCGCGAGCAGAGTCCGCCGCTGACGGTGCTGCGCTGGTACCCGCAGGTCGTCTGGTGGACCGGCTACGACTGGTACGCGCCGGTCACCGCTGGCGAGGAAGCGACGCTGGCCGCGTACCTGGAGTCCGGTGGGCGGCTGTTCCTTTCCTCGCAGGATTTCCTGTACGTCCACGGCAACGACCCGTTCAGCCGCGACTTCCTGGGCGTGTTGGGTTACACCGAGGCCGTCACGCCGACGCGGGTGCAGGCGACGCCCGGCAACCCGCTCGACCTGGCCGCCGACCCGGCGACGCTGATCTATCCCTATGACAACTGGTCGGACGGCGTGCAGCCGACCCCCGGCACGGCGGTCGTCTGGCGCGACCAGAACCGGTTGGGCAGTGGGCTGGCCCGCCGCGAGGGCGGCCACGCGGCGCTGTTCCTGGCCTTCCCCTTCGAGGCGCTGCCGGAGGAGGCGCGGGCGGGCGCGATCGCACAGGCAGTCGGCTGGCTCTCCTGGCTGGGCGGCTCGACCTTCGCCGCCGACCGGGGGGCCGTGCTCCCCGGCGACACGCTCACCTACACCCTGCGCGTGCAGAACGACGGGCCGCTCCCCGCACCCGCCTCGCTCTCCAACACCCTGCCGCTCAGCGTGACCCTGGTTCCGGGCAGCCTCACCGGCCCGGCGGACTACATCACTACCACACGGCGGGTCGTTTGGAGCGGGACGCTGGCAGCGGGGGACGAGATCACTGTCACCTACCGCGTCACTGTGACGGCGGGCCTGCCTGCCGGCGCGCCGGTTGTCAACGTCGCCCGCCTGCGGTTGGAGGATCAGGGGATTGCTTTCGACCGGCGGGTGGAGGTGCGCGTCGCGGCGCCGGACCTAGCGCCGTCGGCCCTGTGGGTGACGCCGGACGCGGCGCGGCCCGGCGCGGTCGTCACGCAGACGCTGGCGCTGGTCAACGCCGGCCCGGCGGACGCGCTGGCAGCGACGGCGGCGATCTCCCTGCCGGTGGACGCCACCCTCGTCCCCGGTTCGCTGACCTGGCAAGGCGGCGGGACGGCGGAGGAGCTACCGGGCGGCGTGCGCTGGCGCGGCCCGCTGGCCGCCCAGGCCCGCGTGACCGTCACCGTCCAGGCCGTGCTAACCACGACCCCG
>DAOTYW010000332.1:0-11569 GCA_034434755.1 Anaerolineae bacterium
CGGCGGGAGAGGGGCGGGGGCCAGGGGGTGGGGTGAGGGGCCGGCACACCGGCCCTGCCAGCACCAGGCCTGGTAAAGGGTAGGCAGTTACCATCCGTGGTTTATCTCCTGCGCACGGCCGTGTGCTACTCCATCGCCTCCAACACCAGCTCGGTGATGTCCTTGACGCGCATGCGCAGCCGTTCGGCGCGGGCGGCGTTGGAAAGCGTCCGCTCGCACTGCTGGCAGGCGGAGACCAGGATGGCGGCGCCCACGTCGGCGGCCTGGTGGATGCGGGCGCGGGCGACCGCCTGGCTCATCTCCGGGGCGAAGCTCTCCAGGTTGCCGCCGCCGCCGCAGCAGTGCGACCCGCCGCGGTTCTCGGCCATCTCGACCAGGCGCAGGCCGGGGATAGCCTGGAGGACGCGGCGCGGCGCCTCGAACACGCCCCCTTTCCGTCCCAGGTCGCAGGGATCGTGATAGGTGACAGTCTCGTTCACCTGGCGTAGCTTCACCTGGCCCGTCTCCAGCAGGTAGGCCAGGAACTCGCTGGCATGTTGCACCTCCAGCCCCAGCTCGTCCACCCCCAGGGCGGCGGGGTAGGCGTGCTTCCAGAAGTGGAAGCAGGAGGGGCAGGTGAGCACGACCTTGCGCGCACCCATCGCCTTCACCGCCTCGACATTGTGGGCGATCAGGTCACGGGCCTTCTCGACCTCGCCGTTGATGGCCAGTGGGTAGCCGCAGCACCATTCGGCGCCGCCCAGCAGCGCGTAGTCCACCCCGGCGCGGTCGAAGATCTGCACCAGCGACTGGGGGATCGAGTAGCTGCGCGGGAAGAACGAGCCGACGCAGCCGACGAAGTAGGCCACCTCGGCCCGTTCCTTGCCCAGGCCGGTCGGTGGGGTGGGGAGGTTGTCGGCCCAGATCAGCCGGCCCTCGTTGTTCTCGGCGGAGATGTTGCGGTACTGGGCGATGCGCTCGTCCAGGCTGGCCAACGCCTCGGGCAGCAGCCCCAGATGGGCCAGTTCGCCGCGGGTCATCTCCAATATCCGGTCCACTGCCACCCCGCTGGGGCAGACGAAGGAGCACGATCCGCAGAGCAGGCAGCGGAAGAAGGCGGCGGAGTATTGATCGTCGGGGGCGTCGAGCAGCCCTTCCTTGACCGCGCGTACCAGGGCGACGCGAGCGCGCGGAGAATCCGTCTCATTCAGGGTCTGCCGGTAGCCGGGGCAGACCGACAGGCACAGGCCGCAGCGGACACAGTAGAGGGGCTCCTCGTCGGCGGAGCGTTGTGGTTTGGATTCGTCTATGGTCACTCAGTCTCTCCAGATCAGGAATGTCCACGGTCGGGTCTATTGGCGCACGACCGGTAGAGTCAGCAGGGCGTGAGGGACGATGAGCACGTCCAGATCAGGGCCCAGTTCGCGGGCGGCCAGCGCCAGCGCCTCCTCCATCGTGGCGGCGGGGATCATCTTGCAGGCAGCCACCACGTCCGGGTGCTCGCTGCCGACGATGACGACCCGTGCCTGTTCCAGCACCTTAGCCATGACGAAGGCGCGCTGCTGGCCGGGCGGGTAGCCGTGGCGGCGGGCATCGTCGAGGATGGACTGCACGGTGGGGGCGTCGCGCATAGCGGCCAGGAAGCGTTGCTCGCCCACGCCGTCGCCGGCGCCTTCCTCGCAGCGGGCGGGGGTGATGTAGAAGCCGCCGGGCCGCACCACCGGCGTCGGCGCGAAGTGCAGGTACGACGGCGCACGGCTGGCCTGGTAGAGGTTGCTGTCCTTGGGATAGCCCACCCCGCCGATGGCCACGTCGTACGGATGCGGGATGTCCACCTCGTAGACGGAGCGGGCGAAGGCGACCAACTGGCGATGGGTCTCCACCGGTTCGCCCGCCTGGACGCAGAGGATGCGCTTGTCGTCGTCCAGCACGGCGTTGAGGATGAACTTCAGCCCGGCGCGCAGGGCGGCCTCGCTGATCGCCTCGTGGAAGGGGTTGCCCTCGGTCTTGCCCAGGCGGGTGTTGGGGTCGTCCACGAAGCGCGGGCCGTGGCTGTAGGCGATCAGCGCCTCCCCGGCCGCGCCCACGGCGACGGTCTTGCGCCCGCCGGAGTAGCCGGCGTACTGATGCGGCTCGACCAGGCCGGTGGCGATGAGCAGGTCGGCCTCGTAGGCGGCGCGGTGCACCGAGAGCGGGATGCCGTTCACCTCGCCCAGGTCAACCAGCGCAGCGGGGTTCTGCGGCTCGTTATCTATGACCCGGTAGCGCTCGACCACCGCCGGGGTCAGTTTGGCGGCTTTCTCCTGGGGGGTGGACGGGCGGTGCATGCCGATGCCGCAGAGGAGGGTGATGTCGTCATCGCGCACGCCGGCGGCCTCCAGCTCGCGCAGGATCGGCGGGACGAGCAGGTGGTCGGGACTGGCGCGGGTGATGTCGGTGAAGACGATGCAGACGCGCTGGCCGCGGCGGGCCATCTGGCGCAGCGGCGGCGTGCCGATCGGGTGGGCGAGCGCCGCGGCGACCGCGCCGGCCGCGTCGGCCAGCGGCTCGACCGGCCGGGAGGTCACCACCGTGCCGCGCATGCCGGGCGGGAGGTCGAACTCCAGGTGGGTCTGTCCGTATGGGATGCGATAGGAAGTCGTTTCAGGTTTCATAGTTTCAGGTTTCAAGGTTTCAGGTTTCAGGTTTCAAGGTTTCAGGTGTGTCTGGGTACCAGACGGGGCCAGGTTCGCGCAGTTTTGCGCCCTCGAAGGGGGTGTGTTTCAGATACTCGATGAAGTTGTGTAGGCGACGAGAGAGCCGCTGGCAACGCTGTACCAGATCGTCGCATTCGTCCTGCGTGATGTAACCCAGGTCGAGAGCGGCATAGGCTTGAGAGCGAACTTCGCCGTTGGAGCCTTTAGCAATGTACAGGAAGTTGATGAACTCCCTGGTCGTGCCGCGCTCGAAACCTTCCGCTACATTCGACATCGTAGAGACCACAGCGCGCCGCATCTGGCTTGCCAGGCCGTATCGCTCCTCCGGCGGGAACTTTCCCGTCATGCGATATGCTGCGCTCATCAGCTCTCGCGCTTCCTGCCACACGCGCAGGTCTTCGAATCGCTCGACAGTTGGCATGGGGTTTGGGTAAGTTTCAGGTTTCAGGTTGTTTCAGGTTTCAGGTTTCAGGTTGTTTCAGGTTTCAGGTTGTTTCAAGTTTCAAAGGTGATCACCTGAAACCTGAAACCTGAGACCTGAAACCTTGAAACCTGAAACCTTGAAACCTGAAACTACAACCCATACTCTACTCCAAGCTCCTCACCAATGGCCTGCAGGTCGGCGGCGACCTTCGGATTGAGGAGGATGCCCTCGCGCAGGCGCATCTCGGTGGCCTCGTACTCCTTCTCGCCGTGGATGTAGATGCGCTGCTGGCCCTCGGCCTTGGGCGCGTCCTTGAGCCGCCGCTGCAGGTCGTCCATCGCCGCCTTGAACTCGTCCACCGGGCGGAAGGCGTCCACCCGCCAGGCGCCGAAGAAGTGACCCAGGTTCGCCGGCAGCGGCTTGCCGTCGGCGGACTTGGGGTAGACCATGTCGGCGTAGGCGGCGCCGGAGAGCACCGCGCAGAAGACGTCCACCCACAGTGCCAGGCCGTAGCCCTTGTGGCCGCTGAGCAGTTCGCCTTCGCCACCCAGCGGCAGCAGCCCGCCGCCGGCGCGCTTCTTGAAGTTGTCCAGCACCCGCCCGGCGTCGGTGGTGGCGACGCCGCGCTCGTCGGTAGCCCAGCCCAGCGGCATGGCCTTCTCCAGGCGGTTGTAGACCTCCAGCTTACCGCGCGGCACGGTGCTGGTGGCCATATCCATCACGAAGGGCCGCTCCCGGCCCGCCGGCGCGGCGACGGCGATCGGATTGGTGCCCAGCATGGCGTTGCGGCTGAAGGTCGGCACCACCAGCACGTCGGCGTTGGTCATCGAGATGCCGATGCAGTCGCGCTCCAGGGCCATCATCGCATAGTAGCCGGCGATGCCGTAGTGGTTGGAGTTACGCACGGTGACGAAGCCGGCTCCGTAGTCCACCGCCTTCTGGATCGCCATCTCCATCGCCCGGTGGGAGACCGGCTGGCCCAGCCCGGCTCCGGCGTCTATGTTCGCCGTGACCGGCGTCTCGACGACGATCCTCACATGCGGCCGGGCCACCATCATGCCGTTGCGCAACCCCTCCACGTAGCGCCGCAGGCGGGCCACACCGTGGCTGTCGATCCCGCGCAGGTCAGCCTGCACCAACACGTCCGCTGTGATCCGCGCGTCCTCCTCCGGCACGTCCAGCCGGGTGAACACCCGCACGCAGAACTCCTTCAGCGGCTCTGCCCACACCCGCACTCCATCGGTCATCGTCGTCCTCCTGTATCGCTAATCGCATATCGCCAGTCGCGTATCGTTCAGAGCAGCGACGCGATCGGCGATATGCGATATGCGATTTGCGATATGCGATCCGTCATATCCTAACACACTACCGCGCAGGCTGCAAGTGACAATTTTCCGCCGGCACTGTGTATTCCGTCACCGTGTTGAATCTCCACCGCCACGAAGGCTCCACGCGAGCCGTTACCCCCGCGCTTGCTCTCTGGGCAGGTTTGCATAGAATGGGGGCGCAAGGAGGGAGGTTGAGCACGCACGACGCGCTTGCCGTTCTCGACTTCGGCTCGCAGACCAGCCAACTGATCGCCCGGCGGGTGCGCGAGGCGCAGGTCTACTGCGAACTGTTCCCGTGGGACGCCCCCCCCGAACGGGTGCTGGCCCTGCGTCCGCGCGGTTTCATCCTCTCCGGCGGCCCGGCCAGCGTCTACGAGGCCGGTGCGCCGACCCTGCCCCGCTACGTTCTGGAAAGCGGCCTGCCGGTGCTGGGCATCTGCTACGGGATGCAGCTCCTGGCCCACGCCCTGGGCGGACGGGTCGAACCGGCGACCCGGCGGGAGTACGGCCCGGCGCGGGTCGCGCTGCTCGGCGACGCGCCGCTCCTGGCCCCTCTGCGGGACGCGCCGCAGGTCTGGATGAGCCACGGCGACCGCGTCGATCGGCTGCCGCCCGGCTTCCAGCCCCTGGCCCGCAGCGACAACTCCCCGGTCGCGGCGATGGGCGACCCGACGCGTCGAACCTACGGCGTGCAGTTCCACCCCGAAGTCGTCCACACCCCCGCCGGCGCGGAACTGCTGCGCCGCTTCGCCCTCGACGTCTGCGGCTGCGCGCCCACCTGGACCCCCGCCGCGTTCGTGGACGAGGCCGTGGCTGCCATCCGCGCCCGCGTCGGTCCAGGACGGGTCGTCTGCGGGCTCAGCGGCGGGGTGGACTCGGCGGTCACCGCTACGCTGGTGCACCGGGCGGTCGGCGAACGGTTGACCTGCATCTTCGTCAACACCGGCATGCTCCGTCGCGGCGAGCCGGAACAGGTGGTGCGTACCTTCCGCGACGAGCTGGGGATGCCGCTGGTGGCGGTGGACGCGACCGAGGAGTTCCTGTCCGTCCTGGAAGGGGTGACTGATCCCGAACAGAAGCGCCGACGCATCGGCGAGCGGTTCATCCGCGTCTTCGAGCGCCAGGCGGAGCGGCTGGGACAGGTGGACTTCCTGGCCCAGGGGACGCTCTACCCGGACGTGATCGAGTCGGCGTCGCCTGACCGGCCCGCCGCCCGAAGGATCAAGACCCACCACAACGTCGGCGGCCTGCCGGAGCGCATGCGCCTGCAACTGGTCGAACCGCTGCGCTACCTGTTCAAGGACGAGGCGCGGGCGGTGGGCGAGGCGCTCGGCCTGCCCGACGAGATCGTCTGGCGACAACCCTTCCCTGGCCCGGGGCTGGCCGTGCGCGTGCTGGGCGAGGTGACCTGGGAGCGGCTGGAGACGCTGCGCGCCGCCGACGCCATCCTGCTGGGCGAGCTGCGCCAGGCCGGCTTGCTGCGCAGCGCCACCCAGCAGGCCTTCGCCGTGCTGTTGCCGGTGCGCAGCGTGGGGGTGATGGGCGACGGGCGCAGCTACGACCAGGTGGTCGCCCTGCGCGTGGTCACCAGCGACGATTTCATGACCGCCGACTGGGCGCGGCTCGACCCCGACCTGCTGGCCCGCGTCAGCAACCGCATCGTCAACGAGGTGGCGGGGGTCAATCGCGTGGTCTACGACATCACCTCCAAGCCGCCGGCGACCATCGAGTGGGAATGACCTCGAACCAGCCTCCCGCAGGTTGTAAGCCTGCGGGAGGCTGAACAGAGAGGGAAGATGATTGACTACCCGTACATCCTCCGCCGCGCCTGGCAGGTGCTCTGGAAACAGCGGGCGCTGTGGTTGTTCGGGCTGCTGGCCGGACTGACCGGCCTGCCGCGTTTCCCGTTCGACGCCGGCGGGCTGACCGAACTGCTGCCCGCCCCGGCGCAGGAGCGCGTGACGGCGTTCATCTCCGGCCCGTACCTCCCACTGGTGGTCGCCCTGGTTGGCTTGTTCTGGTTGCTCTTCGGTCTGGCTGGCGTGGCGTTGAACGCCCTGGGACGGGGTGGGCTGACACAGCAGGTCAATCACATCGAGAACGGGCGAGCGCTTTCGATGCGGGATGGCTGGCGGGCGGCCCGGCGGCGGTTCGGGCCGCTGTTCTGGCTCGTCCTCCTGCTCGTCCTGCCGACGTTCCTGGCGACCATGGCCGGCTTCATCCCCTACATCCTCATTGCCTACCGTTTCTACCTGCCTACCGCGTCGCCGGCGGAACCCGTGCCGATCCTCCACGCGGCGGCCGGGTTTTTCGCCTGCCTGCTGCCGGCGACGGGACTGGGGCTGCTGCTGGCGATCCCGGCGCGGCTACTGCTGCGCCTGGCCGTCTGCGCCTGCGTGCTGGAGGAGCGGTCGGCTTGGGGCAGCCTGGGCCGGGCGTGGGCAATCGTGCGCCGGCAATCCGGTCCGGTGCTGCTGCTGTGGCTCGTCATGGCCGCCGTGACCGTCGGTTTCGTCCTGCCCACCGTCGGCTTGGTGGTGGTGGCCGTATGGGGGATGGGCACGATCACGGCTGCGCTGGTCAGCCGCGACCTTGCGGTCGTGCTCGGCGGTATGGCGATCGCCCATGCGCTTTCGTCGGTTGCCGGGCTGCTCGTCAACGGCGTGGCGGAGGTCTTCTACTCCGCCTGTTGGACCGTCGCCTACCGCGAGCTGACCGGCGCCGGGCGGACGGGGGAGGAGCTGGCGATGGCTACCGTCACCGGCGCTTGACATTGCGGTCTCATCATTCTATTATACAGCGTGCGTTTCAATCTCCTGCAGGTTAGCAAAACCTGCGGGAGGGTAGGCGGTTACCTGGCATGGGGGGCGAAGTGACGCGACTGATCACGCAAACGCTGCGCATCATCCAGGGGCAGCGCCAGGAGGGGGCGCCGCCGGGCGTTGCCGTGCTGACCCCGCCGCTGCGCCCCGCGCCGCAACGGGCGGCGGAGACGCTGGTGATGCTCCTCGACCTGGGCGAGCAGGCCCCATCGCGCCTGTGCCGCGAGGTGCGCGAGGCGACAGCGCAGGCGTTCTGGAGCACGTCCGGCAGTCCGATCGCCGCCCTCCGTCGGGCGGTGGCGGCGGCCAACCTCGCTGTCTTTCGGCACAACCTGCGCATCGCGCCCGCCCAGCGCAACTACGGCGCGCTCTCCTGCGCCGCCTGGACCGGCGACGAACTGTTCATGGTGCAGGGCGGGCCGGCCAGCGCCTGGATGCTCTGCGGGTCTGCGCTGGAGGAATTTCCCCGCGAGGACCTGCCGCCCCTGGGCGTCGGCGCGTATGTCGAGATGCGCGTGACGTACCAGCCGATAGTGGCCGGCGACACACTGCTGCTGACCTCCCAGGAGCGGCTGCGCGGCATTCCCGCCGAGGCGTTGTGGCGCGTGCTCTCCGTGGGCGAGACCGAGGGGGTGTTGGACGGGCTGGAGGCCCTGGCGGCCGGGCGGGACTTCGTCGCGCTGCTGGCGCGCTGGGTGGGGGAGGAGGCGGTGGTCGAACCACCGTCGCGCCGCCGCCGGCGACTGACCGTGGCGCCCATCGCACCGACGGCCCCGCCGCCGCTGTCCCGCCCGCAACCGGCCGCGCCGCTCCCCGCGCCGACTGAACCACCCATCGTCCGGCCGGTCGAACCGCCCGCGCCGGTCGAGGCCGAACCGGCGCCGGTCGAGCCGTCCATCCCACAGGCCTGGGAGGCGGTGGAGCGGGAAGAGGGCGTTATCGAACCGCTGGAGATCCCCGTCTGGGAGCGCCCGCCCGTCACGGTCCGCCGCCGGGTGCGCGTGGGACTGGAGGGGCACGCCCGGCCGACTGTCCGGTTGCGCGGTGTCTGGGCATCGCTATCGAATGGCGCTCACCGCGTGGGGGATGGGATGGCCGGGGCGGCAGCGGGGATAGGAAGCGGGCTGCGCCGGCTGTTCCAGCGCACCCTGCCGGGCCGTGACCGTCGCGCCCGCGCCCGCCTGCGCCCCGAACCGCGCCCTGTCCCGCCGGAGAACCCCCGCCTGATGGCCGGCATGGCGATCGGTATCCTCGCCTTGGTGGCCGTGCTGACCGTCATCGTCACCCTGACCTACAGTGGCGCGGCGCGCGTGCAGCAGGCGCTCCACCAGGCGCGCCAGGAGGCCGACCTGGCCCGCAGCGTCGGCGACCCCGCCGAGCAGCACCGTCACTGGGAGGCGGTCCTCACCGCCGTCGCCGGTCTGGGAGAGAACGCCGAAGGGGCGGCGTTGCAGGCCGAGGCCCAGGCCGCGCTCGACCAACTGGACGGCGTGCGGCGCGTCCAGCCGGTTGCCCTGGAGGACTTCGGCGGCGACGCGGCCGTGCGCCGACTGGTCGTCCACGGCACTGACCTGTTCGTGTTGAACGCCAGCCGCCAGGAGGTCGTGCAGATTTCGCTGACCGAGCTGGATCGCTTGCCCCAGACGGTCCTGCAGGCGGGCAGCGAACTGGAGGGGCAGCGCGTCGCGCCGCTGGTGGACATGGCCTGGAACACCCCGGCGGGGCGCTGGACCTCCGACCGGCTGATCATCCTGGACGCCGACTATCGGGCGTGGGTGTACGATCCGGCCTGGCCGAACCACACGTACCCGTTGGGGCTGCGGTCGCCGTCCGGCGGTGCGGCGACGGCGCTGGCCGCCTTCGAGGGCCGCCTCTACTTGCTTGATCCGTCGGCCAGCCAGGTCTGGCGCTACTGGCCGCAGGAAGGGGCCTACCCGGAGGCGGCGGAGCCGTATTTCTCGACCGAGGCGCGCCCGGCGCTGGCGAGCGCCGGCGACATGTTCATTGACGGCAGCGTCTACATCCTGTTTACCGATGGCACGGTCTCCAAGTGGCACGAGGGTGGGCCGACGCTGTTCCTGGTCAACGGCGTGCCGGCGCCCGCGCCGCGCTTCACCGCGATGGCCCTGGATACCGAGCGGGCTGAGGGCCCGCTGATCCTGGCCGACAGCGCCGACGAGCGGATTGTCATCCTGGACGCGAACGGCAACTTCCGTGCCCAGCTCCGCGCCGCGCCCGGCGTGTTCCACGACGTGCAGGCGATGGCGCTGGATGGGGCGAACCGTCGCCTGTTTCTGGTAGCCGGGGGACGGCTGAGCCGGGTGGACCTGTCATCGCCGGAGATGCAGGTGTTGTGGGAGGTGCGGCCATGATTGCATGGACGGCACTGGAAACGTCGCCTGGACGGCTATGGCTGGCGGCGACGGAGGCGGGTGTCTGTCGCATTGGCCTGCCCAACGAGCGCTGGGAGGTGTTCGTCGCCGCGCTGCGGCGCGTGGGAGGGGAGATGCGCGAGGATCCCACTCCCCTGCTGCCGTTGATAGCCCAATTGGGGGAGTACTTCTCCGGCCAGCGGCGCGCCTTCGACGTGCCGCTCGACCTGCGGGGGAGCGATTTCCAGCGGGCGGTCTGGGCAGAGCTGTTGAAGGTCCCCTACGGGACGACGGTCACCTACGGGCAGATCGCCCGGCGCCTGGGACGGGGGCCCGGCGCGGCCCGCGCCGTCGGCGCGGCGGTGGGGGCCAACCCCGTGTCCATTGTCGTGCCCTGCCACCGCGTCATCGGCGCCGACGGCTCCCTGACCGGCTACGGTGGCGGGCTGGAGGTCAAGGCCGCCCTCCTGCGGCTGGAAGGTTTCCTCTAGCGTAACTGCTCAGCTCACCCTCCCGCCGGTCCGGAAGTGACTGAACCACGAATCGGAGTGGCCAGGCGTCCCCGCCCTGGTCGCTACCCGAGCAGCGAGATCCCCAGCCACAACGCCAGGGCCAGGAAGACGATGGCCGTGCCCAGCTTCACCGCAGCCGTCCGCCGCTGCAGGAACTGCCCCAACTGGAACGAGGTCGTGCCGAAATAGGTCAGGGCAAAAACCACCACCAGCGGCGCGATGAAGAAGAGGTTGTAGAGCAACAGGTAACCAACTCCCAGGGCGCGCAGGGCTGGCTGGCTGGCAATGTAGATGATCGTCGGCAGGTAGATCTGGCCGGTGCAGGCCAGCTCCAGCAGCGAGATGACCAGGCCGGTGACGAAGGCGGCGACGAAATAGGCCCGCGCTTTCTGCCCCTGACGGATCACCGCCCGCACCCGCCTGCGGATGGCCGCCGGCAGGGTCAGCGTCATCTCCTCGATCTGCCCCCGACGCGCCTTCAGGAAGTCCAGGAAGCTGAGCACCGCCAGCACGGCACAGAACAGCGCCGTCAGCGCGTAGACCCAGCGGCCCAGGGTTGTCAACAGACTCCCCAGCAGGTCCAGCACGCGGTAGAAGCCCAGTCCGACGGCCAGGTAGGCCAGGAAGACCCCCAGGGTGAATAGCCCACCGACCAGCAACACGTCCCGCCCCTTGCGCTCGCCGGCAGCCAGGTAGGCGATCAGGAAGACGAGCGTGGCGAAGGCGCAGGGGTTGAGCCCGTCCACCAGGCCAGCCAGGACGACCGTCAGCACGCCGGGGAGGCGTTCCAGTACGCTCGCCTCGCTGGGGTCGAAGTCCCGCCATACCTGGGGCGCGCCGGTGGGGAGGTACTCCGTCAGCAGTGCCTCCAGGTTCTGCGGCGTAATCTCTCCCTCGCCGACCAGCGCGTCGTCGCCGATGAACAGTGCCGGGGCGTGGATCTCCGCCTCGCGACCCACGCGCCGGGCCAGCCAGCGGGCCAGGGGCAGGTCGTCGTAGATGTTGAACTCCTCGACGATCAACTGGGGATAGCGGCTGCGGATGTACTCGATGTCATACTCAGCCCGGCTGCACTCCTGGCAACCGACCTGGTAGAAGTAGGCGGCCCAGATGGGGGCGTTGGTGGGGCAGGCGGAGACCGTCTCGGTCACGCAGGCTGCCGGGCTACCGGCGATCGGGAACGCCGGGCCGAGCGTCTGGGTGAGCGGCGTGGTCGGGCCGGGGGTCAATGCGGCTTCCAGGCCGGGAATCGGCGGCCAGGCCGTGCCTCCGGCGAGGAGACAACTGTCAATCAGACACGGTAGCTGCTGGCGGATCTGCTCCTCGCCGATCAACACCTGGCCGGCGATGACCAGCGTCGGCAGCCCGCGTTCCTCCGGGGCGATGTCGAAGTATTCCTCGACGCGGATCAGCAGCTCATAGTTGGCCGGGTCGCT
>DAOTYW010000333.1:0-4023 GCA_034434755.1 Anaerolineae bacterium
GCGGGACATGGTGGTGCTCCTGCACGACTTCGTGGCCGAGTATCCGGACCGCCGGGAGCGCATCCGTTCCTGGCTGGTGGATTTCGGCATCCCCCACGGCGACACGGCTATGGCGCGGACGGTGGGGCTCCCGGCGGCCATCGCCACCCGGCTGATCCTGCAGGGCGGCATCCGGCTGACGGGCGTCCACATCCCCGTCCTGCCCGAAATCTACGGGCCGGTGCTGGCGGAACTGGAAGAGCGGGGCATCGGGGTGGAGGAGCAACAGGAAACCACAAAGGATTAAAAAACCACGAAGGAACACGAGCTTCACGTTTCACGCTTCACGCTTCACGTTTCACGTTTCACGCTTCACGCTTCACGCTTCACGTTTCACGTTTCACGCTTCACGTTTCACGTTTCACGATCCACAATTCCCGCCCTCCCCAACAGGCGACATTATAGCACAATCCCTTTCACGGGCAACGAACGGCTACTTGCACCCTTCGTCACCCTCAGGTACAATACCAGCGCGGAGGTCGAGAGGGGCGGGGGATGAGCGTCATAGACGAGGTCCGCGAGCGGCTCGACATCGTCGAGGTCGTCGGTGCCTATGTCTCGCTGCAGAAGGCGGGGCGGAACTTCAAGGCGCGCTGCCCGTTCCACAGCGAGCGGACGCCCTCGTTCTACGTGTTCCCCGACAGCCAGCGCTGGCATTGCTTCGGGGCGTGCGCGGAGGGGGGCGACGTTTTCTCGTTCGTGATGAAGGCGGAAGGGTGG
The DNA here is from genome assembly GCA_034434755.1 of Anaerolineae bacterium. GTDB lineage: Bacteria > Chloroflexota > Anaerolineae > B4-G1 > DUEL01 > DAOTYW01. The sequence goes on from DAOTYW010000333.1 coordinate 760, forward strand.
GACTTCCGCACCGCTCTGGAGGAGCTGGCGCGGCGGGCGGGGGTGGAGCTAACGCCGCGCACCCCGGCCCAGGCTCAGGCGGACGAGGAGACGGAACGGCTGCGCGAGGCGGTCACCGAGGCGGTGCGGTACTACCACCACCTTCTGCGCCACGCGCCAGAGGCCGCTCCCGCCCGCGCCTACCTGGAGCGCCGTGGCCTGTCGAGCGAGACGGCGGAGCGCTTTCAACTGGGTTACAGCCTGGCCGGCCGGGAACACCTGCGCAGCCACCTGACCGGCCAGGGGTTCACGCCAGCGGAACTGGTCCGCGCCGGCCTGCTGATCGAGCGGGACGATGGGACGACCTATGACCGCTTCCGCGACCGGCTGATGATCCCCATCCGCGACAGCCGGGGGCGACCGGTCGGCTTCGGAGCGCGCACGCTCGACCCCGCAGGGGTGCCCAAGTACATGAACTCGCCCCAGAGCGCGCTCTTCGACAAGGGACGAACGCTCTTCGGACTCGACATGGCCCGCGAGGCGATCCGTCAGGAAGGCCGGGCGGTGATCGTCGAGGGATATATGGACGTGATGCAGGCCCATCAGGCGGGCTTCCGCAACGTCGTCGCCCAGATGGGCACGGCGCTGACCGACCCGCAAGTGCGCCAGTTGCAGAAGCTCACCCGCCGCTTCGTCCTGGCCCTCGACCCCGACGCCGCCGGCGTGCAGGCGACGCTGCGCGACCTGGAGGTCGCCCGCGAGACGCTCGATCGGGAATGGGAAGCGGTCTTCGACCCGCGTGGGCTGCTCGGCTTCGAGGGCCGACTGGGGGCCGAGATCCGCATCCTCACCCTGCCGCCGGGGAACGATCCGGACGATCTGATCCGTCGCGACCCCGAGCAGTGGCGCCGGCTGACCGAAGAGGCGACGCCGGTCGTCGAGTTCGTCCTGCAACGGCTGCTGACCGAGGGCGACCGCGAAGACGCCAAGGTGCGGGCGCAGATCGTCGAGCGGATGTTGCCGCTGCTGCGGGACGTCGCCAACCCGGTCGAGCGGGAAACCTACATCCAGAAGGTCGCCCGCGCCCTGGGCGTAGAACCCCGCGCCGTGCAGGAACGCCTGCGGACGGTCGAGCGGGCCGCGGCCCGCCAGTCCATCGCTGCCGAACCGCCCCCGGCCCGCCGCGGCCCCACCCCCGCCGACCTGGAAGGCTACTGCCTGGCCACGCTGCTGGCGCAGCCCGACCTGCTCGGACGGGTCAACCGGTGGCTGGAGGAAATGGACCTGCACCCCCTGCGCGTCCAGGACTTCTCCGATCCGGCCTATCGGGCGGTGTTCCAGGCCTGGGAGGGACTGCTGCACACGCCGCACCCGTCCCGCGACCGGTTGGGCGAAGTGCTGCCGGAAGCGCTGGCCGACCGGCTGGAAGGGTTGACCGCCCCGCTGTTGCATCGCGGCCGGCGGGCCAACGAGCGCCCGCTCCAGGAAATGGCCGACGAGCAGCGGCTGACCGAAGCGATGCGCGCCGCACTGCGCCTGCGCGAACGAAACCTGCGCCAGATGGGCGCCGAACTGCGCGCCTTGTTGCAAGAGACCGAGGAACTCGATGCCGATGCCTATAGCCGCGCCTTCGAAGAAAACGCCCGCGCGATCCTGCAGCTCCAACAGGCGCTGCGCAGCCGGTCATGGGTGATGAACATCGCCGCAGGGGGTAGGTAGCATGGGCATGGCCGATCACGAACTCGACGATGATCTGGAACTCGAACCGGAAGAAGAAGAGGAACTGTATGCCTCGCCGGAGGAAGAGCCACGGCCGTTGATCGAGATCGGCGATCTGGCCCTCGATGACCTGGAACCCACGCTGGACGATCTGGAACAGGTCGAGGACCTGGAACTGGGCATTCCAGAAGGCACTCCTGGCGCCATCGAGGACCCGGTCCGGCTTTACCTGCGGGAAATCAGCCGCGTCGCGCTGCTGGAGCCGCACCGCGAGATGTGGCTCTCGACGGTGCGCGAGGCAGCAGTGTTGCTGACCACCACGCGCCAACAGGTGCAGGCAAAACCCTCCGACCGCCCCCCTCAATGCCAGGTCTGGGAACGGCTGATCGGCGAGGCGCGGAAGATCTGGCAGGCTGTCGAACCGCTCTGCCAGCACCGTGGGCTGACCTTCGACCTGGGCGTGCTGATTGACGAGGCCAGCGCTCTCCGGCGCACACGGATGCCCACCATCCCATCCTACCTGTACGCGTTCCTGGAACAGGCCGAGGTCGCCGAGGACGCCGAATGGGCGGAGGTGACCCGCCTGTTGCTGCGGCTGTTGATGCACTTCTACCTGCTGCCCGATTCCACCCTCGAACTGTTCCGCCAGGAGTGGGAACGGGGCCAGCGTATGCCCACGACGGCCCTGCTGCGCAAGCATGTCCCCAGCGAGGAAGTGCTGGAGGCGAGCTGGGCCGATGTCGAGCACCGCGCCGCCGAGGCGCAGCAGGAGCTGATCCAGGCCAACCTGCGGCTGGTGGTCAACGTGGCCAAGCGCTACATCGGACGGGGCATCTCCTTTCTCGACCTGATCCAGGAGGGGAACATCGGCCTGCTGCGCGCCGTGCAGAAGTTCGATCACACCAAGGGCTTCAAATTCTCCACCTACGCCACCTGGTGGATCCGCCAGGCGATCAGCCGGGCCATCGCCGACCAGTCACGCACCATTCGCATCCCCGTCCACATGGTGGATACGATCAACCGCCTGACCCGCCTGCAGCGGCGGCTGACCCAGGAGTACGGGCGTACGCCGACGTTGGAGGAGCTGGCTCTGGAGATGGAGTTCCTGGAGGGCGAGGACATGGCGGAGCTCCGCGAACTGCTCGCCTCCGAGATGGCGATCTCGCCGGGACTCAAGCGGCGCCTGCACCGCGCCACCTCGAAGGTGCGCAGCATCATGCGCATCTCCCAGGAGCCGATGTCCCTGGAAACGCCGGTGGGTGAAGAGGAAAGCAGCCAGTTGGGCGACTTCATCAAGGACGAGACGGTCCTGGCCCCCGACGACGCGACATCCCAGCAACTGTTGCGCGAGCAGATCCGCAGCGCGTTGGACGCGCTGAACGAACGGGAGCGCGCCGTGCTGGAAATGCGTTACGGCCTGACCGACGGACGTCCGCACACGCTGGAAGAGGTGGGCAAGGCGTTCAACGTGACCCGCGAGCGCATCCGTCAGATCGAATCGAAGGCCCTGCGCAAGCTGCGCCACCCCGGTCGCAGCCGCAAGCTGCGCGACTTTCTCGGTTAGCG
>DAOTYW010000334.1:0-2500 GCA_034434755.1 Anaerolineae bacterium
TCCCCTCTCCCGCTTGCGGGAGAGGGGAGGGGGCAGGGGGTGGGGTGAGGGCAATTCTCACCCTGCTCCTGCTCGCCGCCCTGCTCCTGGCACGCAGCCTGGGGACGCTGCGGTTGCCCGTCCCGCCGATGCACTTCAACACCTTCGGCTACCTGCTGCCGCCGCAGCGCGCCGCTTTCGACGAGCTGGCCGGGCAGGTAGCGGAGGACGGTTTCGTGGCCGCCTCGCTGAACAGCGGCCCGGTCGAGCTGTACGCCCATCGCGCCGCTGTCCGCCCGACGGACTGGTCGGAGACCGAGTGGCTGCGCTTCCTGGAGCGCGCGCGGGCCGCCGGCCGTCCGGTCTACGTGCTGGTGGATGGGCAGGCGATGCACCGGCCGCTCCAGGCGGCCGGTGAGCGATACTCGCTGCGCCTGGTCGCCTCGCTGCCCCTGCCCTACTTCTACCCGGTCGGCGGTTCGGCCAATCGCCTGATCCCGCTCTACGAGGTGATCGAATGACGACCCCGATTCGACTGCTGCACTTCGCCGATCTGCACATCGGCATGGAGAACTACGGCCGGCTCGACCCGGCTACCGGTGTCAATGGGCGGGTGCTGGACTTCCTGCAGCGTTTCGACGAGCTGGTGGACTACGCGCTGGAGCACGAGGCCGATGCGGTGCTCTTCGCCGGGGACGCCTACAAGACCCGCGATCCCAACCCCACCTATCAGCGCGCCTTTGCCCGACGGATCAAGCGGCTGACCGACGTCGGCATCCCGGTCGTCCTGTTGATCGGCAACCACGACCTGCCGACGATGACCCAGCGCGCCTCCAGCGTGGACATCTTCCACACCCTGCGCGTGCCGGGCGTAGTGGTGGGGAACGACGAACGGGTACACCGCGTCGAGACCCGCCGCGGCCCGCTGCAGGTCGCCACCGTTCCCTACCCGGCGCGTCAGCGGCTGCTGGTGCACGAGGATTTCCGCGGCCTGTCCATCGAGCAGTTGGACGGCGAACTGCAGCGGCTGGTCACCGACAACATCCGCGCCCTGGCCCGGCAGCTCGACCCGGCGCTGCCGGCGGTGCTGATGGCGCACCTGAGCGTCTCCGGGGCCACGTGGGGCTCGGAGCGCAGCGTAATGATCGGGCGGGACGCGGTGATCCTCCGGTCGGCCCTGGCGGATCCGGCGTGGGACTACGTGGCGCTGGGGCACATCCACAAGCACCAGAGCCTCAACGGCGATGCGTACCCACCGGTCGTCTACGCCGGCAGCCTGGAGCGGATTGACTTCGGCGAGGAGGGCCAGCCGAAGGGCTTCTGCTGGCTCGAGCTGGCGCGCGGGGAGACGAGCTGGCGCTTCGTCGAGGTCGCCGCGCGCCGCTTCGTCACCGTCCAGGCCGACCTGCGCGCGGCCGAGGAGCCGCTGGCGGCGCTGCGCGAGATCGTCTCCACCCATGATCTGCGGGACGCGGTGGTGCGGGTCGTCCTGCGCCTGCGCGCCGACCAGGCGCAGCTCGTGCGCGATCACGACGTGCGCGGGTTGTTAGCCGCGGCCGCCTTCGTCGGCGGCATCAGCCGCGAGGTAGAGCGGGAAGCGCGGCTGCGGCTGGGCAACCTGTCGCCGGAGGAGATGACCCCGCCGCAGCTCCTCGAGCGCTACCTGGCGGCCCGGAACACCCCGCCGGAGCGGGCGCAGGAGCTGCTCAACCGCGCCCGAAGCATCTTTGAGGACTTGGGCTGATCGCCAATCCGTTCAATCCGTTCTATGAATCCGTTGACAGCAATCCGTTGACCGCCATCTGCTACACTTCACAAGGAGCTTACATCAATGCCAGACAAAGTCGTACGCACGCCTACCGACGCCTTGACCTACAAGATCATCGGCGAGGCGATGGCCGCTCATCGTGCACTCGGGCCGGGCTACCGCGAGGATACCTATCAGCGAGAGCTGGAAGTGCGCTTCAGCGCGAGCGGCCTGGCCTACGTTGCCCAGGAGAAAATCGAGGTCTACGACAGTCTGGATGGAGACGTATTGATTGGCTACTACATCCCTGACTTCGTCGTACAGGACCTGGTGATTGTGGAGATCAAGGCGCTATCGGGTGGTCTGGACAACAGCCACATAGCTCAGGTCATCGGCTACCTGGCCGTGACAGGCTGTCCCGTTGGGCTATTGCTCAACTTCGGTGCGCGCAGCCTGCAGTGGAGACGCATCTTCCCGCCGCGCGACGTGACAGGGCATCGTGTTAATCGTCAATGGCTCTTCGTCCCTGATCGACTCAAAGCGGAAAGGTAGGGGCGCTGTCAACGGATTCTGGGAACAGATTGAACGGATTCGTGCACTCGCAGAGACCTCATTCTCCATACCCTGCTTCGATAATCCGTTCCAGCCATCCGTTCAATCCGTTCCAGAAACCCGTTGACAGCCATCCGTTCAATCCGTTCCACGAATCCGTTGACAGCAATCCGTTCCAGCCATCCGTTCAATCCGTTCCACGAATCCGTTGACAGCCATCCG
>DAOTYW010000335.1:0-3680 GCA_034434755.1 Anaerolineae bacterium
ATGGCCTTGAGGCCCTTGGAACCCATCACCGCGCCCAGGCCGCCGCGCCCCGAATAGCGGCTGGCGCGGTCGCTCAGGTCGTTGAAGCAGACGCCAGCCATGGCCATCTTCATCTCGCCAGCCGGGCCAATGCAGCACACCCCGACCTTACCGTACCTGCCGATCAGGGCATCGGTGGTGGCGTAGGCGCCCTTGCCCACCAGGTCGCCTGCCGGCACCAGCCGGGCACCGTTCTGGTCGATCTCCAGCACGTACCAGCCGCCACCCTTCGGCTGGCCCTCGACCACGATGGCCTTGATGCCCAGCTTGGCCAGCATGGGGCTGAACTTGGTGCCGGCATTGGACTCCTTGATCGTGCCGGTCAGCGGCGACTTGCCGCCGACGGAGATGCGGGAACTGGTCGGCGCTGTTGTGCCGGTGACCATGCCGGGGGCGAAGACCAGCTTGTTGTTCGGGCCCAACGGATGACAGGTCGGCTCCACCTCATCGTAGATGATGGACGAGGACAGCCCCCGCCCGCCGAGGAAGCGGTAGGCTTCGGGCACGTCCTCATAGCGGGTCGTCAGATCGGTCATGTTGACGCGCAGAATCTTGCTCATGCGGATCCCTCCTTATGCTTCAGATAGCTTGTCGCTCAACAGCCTGCAGGATCAGCCCTTGGACACGTCGTTCCCCATCACCTCCTCGTCTGTCTCGACAAAAAAGGAGACCCATGGCCTGGTTCGTATGCCAGAGCCCGGATCTCCTTTCCGCGCTGGGAGGCACAGCCGTTTCCCGCTGTACCCTATCGGCTATGGCGCGTGGGTCGCCCGGTAGCAGCCATAGCTCGGAGAAATCCTTCGGATGTCGTACTTGTCAACTCACCCTCCCGCAGGTGCGGGAGTGACGAGCAACGAATCGGAGTGGCCATGGAAGGGCGATTCGGGCTGTAAATTGCGCCAAAACTTGCGGGAGGGTGAGCGGTTACCGGATGTCAAGGAGCGTTTGGGTACGGAGCAAGTATATTCTACATCAAGTTGCGGGGAGGTGCAAATCTACCCTCTCGGTTACGGACACCGTACCATATCCTGCGCCCACAGGCAGTCGGCGCAGGAGGGTGCGCCGCCCCAGCAGTCCTCGTTGTCCTCGGCATAGGTGCAGGCCAGCCCACAGTCCACACAGGACGGGAAGCGCATGTCCCGCACGCGGGCGCGGAAAGCGATAGACTCATCCGAAGTCCAGATCTCGGCCAGGGAGCGCTCCGGCAGGCGGCCCAGCACATAGCGGCTGACCTCTTTGCGTCGGCCGTAGATGTAGTAGGGGTAGGAGTGCATCAGCGCGTAGCAGGGGCTCACCCCGCCGTCCCAACCGATGACTACAGCTCGCTCTTCGACGAAGCGGCAGCGCCGCCCGGCGCCCCACTTCATCCGCGGCAGCTTCACCGCGCCCCACAGCACCAGGTCGCCGCCCCGCACCGGCCAGCCGCCGGGCAGGGGCAGCGGCGCGTCACGGTCGTAGAGGATCTCGTCGGCCATCTCCGGCGTGTGCGGCAGCAGGTTGCTGACCAGCACGAACGCGGCCCCCAGGTCGCTGGCGACCTCCGGCAGCCGGCTCAGCCATTCCAAATTGCTGCGCATGGCAACGAACTCCAGCCCAATCTGGGGCAGTGAGCGGCCGCGCTGGCGCATCCTTCGCCGCAAGGCGTGCAGGTTGTCCAGCACCCGCTCGACCCCGTGATCCACCTGCGCCTGGTCGTAGGCCTGCAGGTGAACGGTGTCCAGCGACACGACCACGGTATCCAGGCGCGCGTCCAGCAGGTGGTCAACCATCGCCTGGTCGAGCAGCAGGCCGTTGGTGGTGAGGGTCATGCCCACCCCCAGCTCCGCCGCCAGGGCCAGCATGTCGGGGAAGCAGGGATGGAGCAGGGGTTCGCCATAGCCGCCGAAGGTGAGCCGCCGCAGGGCGGGGAAGGCGCGCAGGCCTTCGACCACCGCCTGGAAGGTCTCCCAGCTCATCTCGCCGGGGGCATCGCGCCACACCTGACGCACGCACATGGCGCAGTCCAGGTTGCAACGGGCGGTTACCTCGATGTAGGCGCGGCGGGCATCGGGCCGGGCAAACTGCAAAGTCAGCCCGTCCTCGCCCGGCTCGAGCACCAGCGCCTGCCCTTCCACCAGGCCGTGCCGCTGCCGATAGCCCTCCGGCAGGGCGATGAGGCCATCTTTGCCAACCGTGACGCGGGCCACAAGAGTCCCCCTACTCCCGTTCCGGCCAGTCCAGCATCACTACCGACACCCGCGAGCCGGCCGGCAGATGGTCCACATCCTCCGGGATGACCGCCAGCCCCTGCGCCCGCACCATCGAGAGCAGGATGCCCGAACCCTGGTCGCCGGTCAGCCGGGCAACATAGCCCTCCTCGCGTCGCTCGACCGTCACCCGCAGGTAGTGGCGGCGGTCGTCTTTGCGCCGCACCTCGTCCAGCAGCGTCGCCTCTACCGTCGGCTTGTCCAGGTGGGTCTTGCCCAGCATCTTGAGGATCGCCGGGCGGGCGAACAGCTCGAAGGCGACCATGGCCGAGACCGGGTTGCCCGGCAGGCCCAGCAGGGGCACGCCGCGCAGGTGGCCGAAGGCCAGCGGCTTGCCCGGCTTCATGCGCACCCGCCAGAAGGTCATCTCCCCTTCGGCGGCCAGTACCTTTTTGACCACGTCGAAATCGCCCACCGAGACGCCGCCCGAAGTGAGAAAGAGGTCGGCCCCCTCCTCCAGCCCGGCGCGGATGCGGGCCGTCAGCCCGGCAACGTCGTCGCGGGCGATGCCCAGCAGGAGCGGCACGCCGCCGTAGCGGAGCACCTGGGCGGCGTTGGAGTAGGAGTTGGCGTTGCGGATCTTGCCTGGCTGCCAGGGGGCGTCGATCTCGATCACCTCGTCGCCGGTGGCCAGGATGGCCACACGTGGCCGGCGGTGGACCCACGCTTCTTTGTGGCCGAGAGCGGCCAGCATCCCCACCTCCTGCGGGCGGATCTCGCTGCCCCGTGGCAGGACGAGCGCGCCCTTCTGCACATCTTCGCCAGCCTGGCGGACGTTCTTGCCCGTCATCACGCCTTTGAAGATGAGCACCTCTTCCCCGTCCGCCGCCGTGTCCTCGAACTGGACCACGGCGTCGGCGCCGGGCGGGATGGGCGCGCCGGTCATGATGCGGATGGCCGTGCCGGGCGTGACGGTCACGTCGCTGGTGTAGCCGGCGGCCAGGTCATGGACCACGCGCAGGCGCACCGGGCGCTCCGCGCTGGCCCCGGCCGTGTCGGCGGCGCGGACGGCGTAGCCGTCCATAGCCGTGTTGGCCAGGGGCGGGATGTCCATATCGGCATAGACATCCTCGGCCAGCACGCGGCCCGGCGTCTCCAGCAGCGGCACGCGCTCCGCTTCCAGCGGCCGGAAAGCCGCCAGCACTCTCCCCAACGCCTCTTCTACGCTCAACATCGGATACAGTTCTCCCATTTTCTCACTCCCGATGGGCAGCCGTTCCTATGTGGCGCTGGCCGGGTGGAACGCTCCCGTCAGCCCTCAAGTATACAGGTTTTGCCAGAACTTGCCAGAGCGACCCGGCCTGGTGATTACCCACATGTGCCAAGGGACTCGAAAGTTTCCGCCCAACGTGGTATGCTTGAAGGTGCAAACTCACAAGGTACCTACGGAGGGCG
>DAOTYW010000336.1:0-17303 GCA_034434755.1 Anaerolineae bacterium
GCGGCGGCGCTCCCCCCACCTTGTGGAAAGGTGACTGCTTACCCTCCCGCAGGTTTGGGCGCAAGTTGCAGCCCAAATCGCACTGCAATGGCCACGCCCATGCGTTGCTCGGTCACTCCCAAACCTGCGGGAGGGTGAGCTGAGCAGTGACGTGGAAAGAACCAATCGAATAGAGGAGTGATGCGTATGCGTCGTGTTGGGACCCTGGATCGGAGACTGGGAATAGCTATTCTGGCCCTGTTGGTCGGGGCGCTGGGGTGCCGCGTGAGCGGGACGGGGTGGAGCGTCGCGCCCGCTGTCGTCTCCCCCACGGCGACGCCCGCCGCCACGGGAGCGGTCGCCCCGCTGGCGGACGAGACGACGGCGCTCAACGATCTGCAGGCGCAGACGATCGCTGTCTACGAGGCCACCGCCCCCTCCGTGGTCAACATCACCAACCGCAGCACCGTCTACGGCTGGTTCGGGCAGGCGATCCCCCAGGAGGGCAGCGGCTCCGGCTTCGTCTACGATCGCGAGGGACACATCGTCACCAACTACCACGTCATCGAGAACGCCCAGGAACTCCTCGTCACCCTGTCCACCGGCCAGGTGTACCCGGCCGAGATCGTCGGCAGCGACCCGACGAATGACCTGGCCGTGCTGCGGATCGACGCGGGGGGCGACCTGCCGGCGCCGCTCGCCCTGGCCGATTCGGATGACCTGCGCGTCGGCCAGTTCGTTGTCGCCATCGGTAACCCCTACGGACTGGAGCAGACCCTGACCACCGGCGTCGTCAGCGCGCTGGGGCGGGTGATCGAGAGCCCGCAGGACAACCGCTTCATCGGCGAGGCGATCCAGACCGACGCGGCGATCAATCCCGGCAACTCCGGCGGGCCGCTGCTCGACCTGCAAGGGCGGGTGATCGGCGTCAACTCGCAGATCCTCAGCCCCAGCGGCGCCTCCAACGGCATCGGCTTCGCTGTCTCCGCGAACACCGTCCGCCGCGTCGTCCCGCAACTGATCGCCCGCGGCCACTATCCGCACCCCTGGCTGGGCATCCGCACCGTCACCATCACCCCCAGCACGGCGCAGGTGCTCCGCGAGGCGGGCATGAACCTGACCACGGAGAGCGGGTTGCTGGTCGTCGAGGCCGTGGACGGGGCGCCGGCGAATCGGGCGGGCATCCGTGGCTGCCATCGCACCGTGCGCGTCGGCAGCTACCAGGTGCCCATCGGCGGCGACATCCTGATCGCGATCAACGGTGAGCCCATCGAGGACTTCCAGAGCCTGACCGTCTACCTGGAAACGCACACCGTCGTCGGCGACACGATCGAGGTGACCGTCATCCGCGACGGGGAGACGCTGACGATACCGGTGACCCTGGCGGAGAACCCGCAGGGGTGAGGAACCCTCCCGCAGGTTTCGGAGCCTGGTCTTGACCGCTCGAGCGCGCCAGGGCAGTGCTGGAAGCAGTAGGGCTGGCCGATCGCGCACCACCGACCCTAACGAACTCGCCGCCGGGCAACAGCAGCGGCTTGCCATCGCCTGCGCCCCGGTCAACCCCCCTCATCCATTCCCGATGGGCACTCTACCCGCCGGCTTCGGCGGCCAGGGTATGTCCGACGAGCAACGGGCGGCGATCCGCGCCACGGTCGAGGCCGGCGGAGGGATGCCGGGCGGGGGACGTCCCGGCGGCATGGGACGCGGCGTGGTCAACGGGCTGATCGCACCGCTAGTCGAACTGTTGAGCCAGCGGGCCGGAGAATCGCCTCAACCGTGACTGTCACCCCGGCGAGGGGCCGCGGGGGACCATCCGCCGCAGTGTCGTGCCCACCGTTTCGTCGGGGAAAACCGCGATCCCGTCCCGCGTGGCGATGTTACCCACCGTCAATCGCTCCAGCGGCCCCCATTCGCCACTCGTCGCCCGGCGATAGTCCTCCACCGAGATAATGCCAAACAGATTCCCGTTCTCGTCCAGCACGGCAAAGCCGCGGCGCCCTGTCTGGATGACCTTGTCAGCCAGAGCAGATACCGGGAAACGGAGAGGAAGGGTAACGGTCTCGTGCAGCATCACCTCGCCCACCGTGACCGACTCCATGACATCCACATCCCGTCCCCGCTCCAGGCAGATACCCTTGCGCATCAGGGCGAGCCTGTAGACCGATTCGCGCTGCAATGCCTGCGAGGTCAGCATGCTCACAACCACCGCAAACACCAGCGGCAGGATGATGTGATAGTCGCCGGTCATCTCGAACAGCACGAGAATCGCGGTGAGCGGGGCGTGGACAGCGCCGACCAGCCCAGCAGCCATGCCGACGATGTACTTTCTAACCTGTGGGAGGGTAGGGGGTAGGTAGATACTTCCCGGATATGGTGCTATACTATCGCTCAGGGACCATCCCCATCAGGAGGCCAGGAAATGAAGAACAAACTGCGTCTTTTGGGACTCGCGCTCGTCTTGAGCGCTGTGGTCGCTATCGCCTGCGGGCGGACGACGCCGACCGCCCCGCCGACCGCGCCGCCGACGGAATTCCCCACCGCGCCGCCGACGGAGCCCGGCGTGGAGGTGCCGGAGGAGGCAATGATGGCCCGCGACGCGGCCCTATCCTTCGTCGCCCAAACCCACGGCCAGTCGCCGCCCGCCGCCTGGACGGCGGAGCGCACCACCCCGGAAGGACTGGCCGGCGCGGAGAGCTGGCGCTTCACGGGTGGGGACTGGAGCGTCACTGTCTCCTATCCGGTGGTGCCCCCACCATCGGTGACCTACGACGTCACCGTGAGCAACGCCGTCACCGGCTTCGCGTGGAGCGGCACCGTGGATGCCGCCGGCCAGGTGACGGAGCAGGGCGCGGCTCAGCCCCCCGCCGGCTGGCTGGTCTACACCAATAGCCTGTTCGGCTATCAGTTCTCCTACCCGCCCGACGCGACGATCCAGGAGTACAGCGTGATGGGCTACCCCACCGACGAACTGCCCGCCGGGATGACACCCGACCAGTACTTCGCCCAACTACAGGCCATGTACGGCAACAACCTGTGCGTCAGCGTCAACTACGGGCTGGGATACGTCAACGTCTCCGCCCCGGCTAACGAGGGCTTCCGTTACGTACTCTGCGGACGCACCGGCGTCGGCGTCGGTCAGATGATTGACCGCAGCGAGACCATCGTCATCGCCGGCCAGTCGTACACCGCCAGCGGCTTCGAGTTCATCGGCGACAGCGTGCCGTGCGACGCGCTGGAGTGCCACAACGAGACGTTCGTCCTCAACCTGCCCGACGGCACGCGGATCGAGTACGGCGCCGCTCCCCTCCCCGGCACCTACGAGGACTACCTGGCGAACACCCGTCCCGTGCTGCTGCAGATCGTCGCGTCCTTCATCCCGGCCCCGACGATGGAATAGCCGCACCTGTGGGGTTCTCTCACGGCAGCCCGTCCAGGAACTCCGTCACCGCCTCCAGAAACGGCCCCGGGCACTCCTCGTGGGGCACATGGCCGCACTGCGGGACGACGACCAATTCGGCATTGGGCAGTTCGCCGGCCAGGCGGACGCTCAGTTCGGTGGGGACGATGCGGTCGTCGTCACCGCTGATCACCAGCACCGGCATGGTCAGTTCGCCCAACCGTTCCGGCAGGTCGAGCGGGCGGCTGGCGATGGTGAACTCCCACAGGGCGCGGTCCCAGTTCTCCACCTGCAGCGGGAGGGTGTAGCCGGCCCACACCTCGGGGGTGATCCGCGAGGGGTCGTGCCAGGCCGAGCGGCCGAACTCCAGCCCCCATTCCTGGATCGAACGGACGAACAGCGGGCCCAGGCGACGCATCTGCGGCATGCGCAACAGCGGCAGCACCCAGGAAGGGAAGCGTCCGTCCTGCTGATAGATCGCCGCGTCCACCAGCACCAGCGCCTGCACCCGCTCGGGGTAGCGCAGGGCGGTCAGCGCCGCGATGGTGCCGCCGGCCGAGTTGCCCACCAGCACCGCCCGCTCGACGCCCAGCGCGTCCATCAACCCCACGGTCAGCTCGACCTGGGCGTCCGCGCTGTAGGGGTTCTCGCCGCTCCACTCGCCGGGCATGGGGCGCTGGGTCAGCCCGAAGGCCGGGCGGTCGAAGGCGACGACCGTGCCCTGCTCCCCCAGTGGCCCCATCACCTCGCGCCAGGAGAAGAGGCTGGCAGCGAAGCCGTGCAGCAGGAGCAGCGTCGGTTCGCCCACGCCGGTGGTTTGATAGTGCACGCGCACGCCGTTCACGGTGACGAAACGGCTGTCGGCGTCGGCCAACTGCTCCGGCGGCACGGTCCCCTCCAGCGGCGGGACCGGCACCAGGAACGGGCCGACCAGGATGAGCACAAGCAAGACGGCCAGGACGATCAGGACGATACGCAGCGCTTTTTTCATAGTCTCCCCTTTGTAGGGCGGGCCGCTGGCCCGCCCTCTGGACGGGCCGGTGGCCCGCCTTCTGGACGGGCCGGCGGCCCGTCCTACATCTGGCTGCCCTCGGGACGGGCCGGCGGCCCGTCCTACATTCAGAGCCAGCGCACCCGCCGCGAGGCGAGCGGTCGCCCTTTCCACGCCAGCCGACCCGTCAGCGTGAGCACCAGCGAGCGCAGGGCGACACCCACGAACAGGAGCGTGCTGAGTGGGTAGAACAGCACCAGGTAGAGCGGGAGACGCAGCCGCCCGTAGGCCAGTCCCCACAGGACCAGCGCCTCGACCACCGCAGCCGTGGCCAGTCCCACCGAAAGGCCCGCCACCGGAGCACCGGCCGCCCTCAGCACCAGTATCACCAGCGGCTGCCAGAAGACCAGCCCGTTCCACAGCCAGACGAACAGGAACGGCAGCAACCGGTTGCCGAAGGCGGCGAAGAGGTTCTTGCTGAAACCGTCAAGGGTCTGGCGGAAACCGTGGTACATCCGGCAATGGACGTGACCGGTCGCGTCGGCCAGCCGCCAGCCCAGTCCGGCTGCCCGCACCCGCCGGCCCAGGGCCATGTCGTCCACCGGGTCCTGGCGCACCGCCGCGTGCCCGCCGATTGCCTCATAAGCAGCGCGGCGGAAGAGCATGAACTGGCCGACGGTCGCGGTCAGCGCGGGGGCGCGCCAGCGGTAGGCGAGGGCGAAGGGAAAGAACGAGACGAACGCCCACTGGAAGACGGGCACAAGCAGCTTCTCCCCCCAGGTCACCACTTCCTGGCGCGGCAGCGCCGTCAGCAGGTCGGCCCGCGCAGCGGTGAGGGCGGCTACGGCCGCACGCAGCGTGCGCGGATCGTGGCGGGTGTCGGCGTCGGTGAACAGGAGCAGTTCCCCGTCGGCGGCGGCGGCCAGTTGCTGGCAGGCCCAGTGCTTGCCCAGCCAGCCGTCGGGCAGGTCGCGTCCGGCCAGCACCCGCAGCCGCCCGTCCTCCGCCGCTAATGCCGCCAGCGCCGCTCCCGTCCCATCCGTCGAATGGTCATCCAGCACCACCACCTCAAAATCGGGATAGTTCTGGGCCAGCAGCGAGCGCACGCACGAGCCGATGTTCGCCTCCTCGTCCCGCGCCGGCACGAGCACCGACAAACGCGGGCCGTGCGCTGGCGGCGGGTCAGCGCCCAGGCGACGGACAGCCCCCAGGTTACTGACGGCGATGAGCAGGACGACAGCCAGGAAGACAACCACGCCGATCTGGTGGGCGAGCCAGAGGGTGCTCAGGGCACGCTCCTTCCGAGCAGCCGGGAGACCCACGGGCGGGGGCGGATCGGCCGGCGCAGCTCGCGGCGGTGCTTCCAGAGCAGGATCGCCAGGTTGCTGGCCCAGATCGCCAGGAAGTCCGGCGGGACGCGCCGCAGCAGCAGGTGGGCCAGCAGGCCGAGCATGCTCAGCACGACCGTCCATGCGTCGGCGGTCTGGACGAGCAGGAACAGCACGACGAACAGGCCCAACACGGTCGGCGCCTCGCCAAGCATCAGGCCGGTCCAGATGCCGAAGGTGACGGCCACGGCCTTGCCGCCGTGGAAGCGCAGGAACGGCGAGAAGGCATGGCCCAGCACCGGCGCCAGCGCCACCGGCAGCAGCCCCCATCCCGACATGCGGAACAGGAAATGCGCCAGGCCCACCGGCACGGCGCCCTTGAAGAAGTCCAGCAGTAGGACTGGCACACCGACCCGCCAGCCGCCGGCGCGGACGGCGTTGGCCGCGCCGGGGTTGCCGTCACCGTAGGCGCGCACGTCGGCGCGGGCCACCAAACGGCCCAGCCAGACGGAGAACGGCAGCGAGCCGGCGAGAAAGCCCAGGACAGTCCAGAGGAGAACGTTCATCGGCGGCTACGGCGCGGGAACCACGGGACGAATGCGCCGGTCGTCTCGACATAGTCCCGGTAGGCCGGCTTGGTCTCCTGGAGTGTCCTCTCCAGCAGCGTGACGCCGGAGACGCGCAGCAGCAGGAGGGTCATCAGCAGCGGGCTGAAGATGGTCCAGAACCCGCCGGCAGCGGCGGCGATGAGGTAGTAGGCCCACCACTGCGTCGCGTCGCCGAAGTAGTTGGGGTGGCGGGTGGTGCGCCACAGGCCGGAGCGCAACACCTGGCCCTTGTTCGCCGGGTCAGCGCGGAAGCGGGCCATCTGCCAGTCCCCTACCGCCTCGAAGAAGAAGCCGACCGCCCACACGGCCACGGCGACGAAGTCGAGGGCGGTCAGGCGGGCCGGCGCGGGGCTGTGCTGGGCGACCAGCAGTGGCGTGGAGATGATCCACAGCAGCAGTCCCTGGAGCAGAAAGACCTTGAACAGGCTCTGCCACCACCACTTCCCGCCGGCTTCCTCCCGCCACTTGCGGTAGCGGAAGTCCTCTTCCTTGCCCCAATTGCGCCGGAGGATGTAGAGCGAGAGGCGCAGTCCCCAGATCGTGACCAGCGCGCCGAGGAGCCACTGGCGGGGCGAAAAGCCGTCGGGAGTGAGGGCGAAGGCGCACCAATTGGCGAGGACGAAGCCCGCTCCCCAGAAGATATCCACGATGCTGGCGTTGCGCAGCCGCAAGCTGACGCCCCACAGCGCCACCATCGCCAGCAGGATGAGCAGTCCGACGGTCAGACAGACTTCCAGGAAAGCCATGCCGACTCTTCTGCAAGAAAGTCTTCTACCACGAAGGACACATCCCAACGAGAGTACTTTGGGTCCCTTCGTGTCCTTCGTGGTTTCTCTAGTAGCGCAGCAGCGCGCCGATCCCGGCGACCTGCAGCCTGGGGTTGTCGTCCACCACGGCGATCTCGCCGCCATCCTCGATCACCCTGGTGACCACTGCCTCCGCGGCGTCGGGGATTTCGACGAACTTCCCGCCGCAGAAGGGGCACTGCACGAGGGTCTGGGTAGTCAGGTAGCCACAGTGGTCGCAGGAGTAACCGGGAGCGTGATAGTGACGGTCCACGACCAGGGTGCGGATGCGCCCTTCGTGGGCCAGGCTGAGCGTCTCGTCCAGCCCGACGACCCCCTCGCGGCCCTTGGCAGCGGCGGTGAAGACGGCGCTCACCAGGGCCTCTTCCTGCGCGGCATCCGCCTGGCGCAGGATGTCCAGCGAACGCTCGCGGATCTCCGGCTCGCCGGCCCCGCGTCCGCTGGTCATTGTACCCACGACCCGTTCCTGAAGGTCTTTGGGCAGCAGGTCGCGGAACTGGGAGAGGGTCGGTTCGGCGCCGGCCAGGATCAGCCGCTGCGGCTTGTGCAGGCGGCAGAACCGTTCGGCGAAGCGGGCGGCCTCGCGGAGGTTGCGCAGGGCCATTTCCTCCTCGCGGCGGCTGGCCGCCGGAGCGCCGCCGCGCCGGCCAGGGCCGGCGACGGAGCCCCGCCCGCGCTTCAGCTTGCGCACCTCCTCGCCCTCGAACGCTTCCTGCTGCATCAGTTCGCCCAGGTCGAACAGGGACAGGGTCGCCCCTTCGCGATCCACCGAGATCACGGCGTAATGGCCGTAGGCGTCCATCAGCCCGACCAGGGGCGAGAGATAGGGCCGGCGGGCGACGGTCACGCCGGAGGCGACCGGGATCGGCAGCGCGATCGCGCGCCACAGGCCGGCGACGCTGCCGGAGAAGACGACAACGCCGCGGCCCGACCAGTCGTACTCGTGCTCGAAATACCGTTGCACGGCGGCGATGTCCTCCTTCATCGCCCGCTCCCTGACGGTATCGAGCATGTGACGAAGAGAGAGAAGGTATTCCTCAGCCGTGTGTTTCGTCGGGTCCACGTCCAGGTAGACGCTCAGGATCGGCGTTTCGGCCTGGAACGCGGCCAGTGTGCGAAGCTCTTGTTCGTCCATAGCATGTCCTTTAACGGATGGGATAGGTCCGAAACGGACAGGTCACTGCGGGCGCTCGCCCAGGGTGACCGGGATCTGCAATTCCTCCCCGCCGCGCAGCACGGTTAGGGTCACGGTCTGACCGACCTCCGTCTCGCGCACCAGGTACGCGATCAGATCGTCGAAGTCCTGCAGGGGATAGCCGTCAATCGCCGTGATGATGTCGCCGCCGACGGTCACAGAGACCCCGCGCACGACCACCTGGCGGTCGCCGCCGCGCAGTCCGGCACGGGCTGCCGCCGTCCCCGGCGTCACCGATTCCACCAGCACGCCACGGTTCGTGGGCAGGTCCAGATCTATGGCCAGTTGGGCCAGGGTGAGCTGGCTGCGGGAAGTGATGCCCAGGTAGGGGTAGTGGTAGGTGCCCTCGGTGATCAGATGGGGGACGATGCGCCGGACGGTGTTGACGGGCACGGCGAAGCCGATGCCCATATTGCCGTAGCCGGTGGTCTCGATGGCCGTGTTGACCCCGATCACCTGTCCCCGGACATCGAGCAGCGGCCCGCCGGAGTTGCCGGGGTTGATCGCCGCGTCGGTCTGGATGATCTCCGGGTTGGAGAACGAGCCACCCGCGATAGCGCGGCTGGGCAACGAACGGCCCAGGGCGCTGATGATCCCCTCGGTCATCGTGCCGGTCAGGCCAAAGGGATTGCCGATGGCGACGACCCGCTGGCCCACCTGCAGCGCGTCCGAATCGCCCAGTTCCAACGGGACGGCACCGGCCGGCAGGTCGTCCACCTGCAGGGCAGCCAGGTCGGCGTAGGGGTCACTACCCAACAGGCGGGCCGGGCGGACGCTGCCATCACTGAAGGTGACCCAGATAGTATCGGCGGCCTCGACGACGTGATTGTTGGTGACAATATGACCCTCGGTGTCGAGCAGGAAGCCGGAACCGCTGCCATACGGGCTGGCGGCGGCCCCGCTGCCGGTAGCCACCTCGATGTAGACCACGCCGGGGTTGACGCGGGCGTAGAGGTTGACCAGCTCCAGCTCGCCGGCGGGCAGGGTGGCCGGCAAGGGAGTCGGCGTGGCGACGATGACCACGGGACTGGCCGGCGCCGGAGTGGACGGCCCCGCCGGGGTCGCGCAGGCGAGCGCGCTCAGCAGGAGCGCGCCGGCCGCCCACAGCCAGCGGGCCGCCGGAGCGCCGAACGAACCACACAGCCGTGTCTCTGGGCTTCTCCGATTCATTCGACCACATCTACCCGCGCCGCAGGCGGGCCAGCTCCTCGAACAGCTCGCGCTCGTGGGCGCTCAGACGGGTGGGCACCTGCACACGGACGGTCACGTACAGATCGCCCCGCCGCTCCGGGTTCTTGGGGTCGGGCATGCCCTTACTGCGCAGGCGGAAGGTCTTGCCGCTGCTCGTCCCGGCCGGGATCTTCAACTGCACCGTCTCGCCGAACGTCTCCACCGGCACCTGGCCGCCCAGGACCGCCGTGTAGAGGTCCACATCCAGGTCGCGGTACAGATCGCTGCCCTCGCAGCGGAAGACCGGGTGAGGCTGTACGTTCACGTTGAGGTACAGGTCGCCGGGGCAGGTATTGTCGCTGCCCGGCTGGCCCTGCCCGGCCAGGCGGATGCGCGAGCCGGTGCGGGCGCCGGGGGGGATCTTCACCGTGACGGTGCGGTTGTCGGCCCGCTCCAGCCGGCGGGTGGTGCCGTGGAAAGCCTCTTCGAGGGTCAGGTCAACCGGCACCTCGATATCCCGACCGCGACGGGGCTGTCCACGGGAGGTACGAGTCGTGGCGCGGCCGCGGGTACTGCCCATGCCGCCCAGCAGCATCTCCAGCAGATCGCCCAGGCTGCCCTGCCCGAAGACCTCGTCCAGGTTGACGTACTGGACATTGCCGCCGGACTGGCCGTAGTACTGGCGGAAGAAGTCCTCGAAGCCGCCGGGCGCGCCGCGCGTTTGCTGCCACTGGCTCCAGCCGGCGCCCAACTGGTCGTACTGTCGCCGCTTCTGCGGGTCGGACAGGACGCTGTAGGCCTCGTTGACGTTCTTGAACCGCTCCTCGGCAGTTTTATCGCCGGGATTGACATCGGGATGAAGTTCGCGGGCCAACTTGCGATAGGCCCGCTTGATCTCGTCCTGGCTTGCGTTTCTTTCGACTCCCAAAATCCGATAATAATCCTTGTACTCCATGCCCACCATCCTTGCTGTCATTGTAGTCAGAAGCGCGGGGTTTGTCAAGGGTTGACAACTGTCAGAAGCTGGCTATAATAGGCTCAACAACCGACCGCGCAAACGCGTTGACCGGGACGAGTACCGGCTGGTGACGGTCGCAGAGAGAGGGGGTCAGTGGCTGCAAGCCCCCTCGGCCAGAAGGCCGGGAAAACCACCCGCGAGCGGGCCTCAGAAATCGCACAGGTGAGAGTAAGAGGCTCCGGGCAGGCCCGTTATCGCCTCAGAGTGCGGCGCCAGCGGATGGTCGCCGAACTTGGGTGGAACCACGTGGCAGCCCCCCGCGCCCCAAGGTGCGGGGGGCTGTACTGTTCTACCGAAGGAGGATAAGATGTCTGCACAGAACGAACACGAAAACGATCATCTGCATCGCGCTCGTCACTCCGCGGCGCACGTCATGGCTCAGGCGGTGCTGGAGAAGTTCCCCGGCGGCAAGGTCGCCATCGGCCCGGCCATCGAGAGCGGGTTCTACTACGATTTCGACCTGCCGCGGCCGCTGACGCCGGAGGACCTGGCGGAGATCGAGGCGCGCATGCGCCAGATCATCGCCGAGGGGCACGACTTCGTCTACCAGGAGGTGGACGAGGCGGAGGCCCGCCGCATCTTCGCCGACCAGCCCTACAAGCTGGAGCTGATTGACGGTATCCTCTCCGCCGGCAGCGACGAGGATGGTCAGCCGTTGGAGGGGCAGCGGCCCATACTCTCGATCTACCGCAGCGGGCCGTTCGTAGACCTGTGTCGCGGGCCGCACGTGGCCAATACCCGCGAGATCAACCCGGACGCGATCCGGCTGCTCACCGTCGCCGGGGCCTACTGGCGCGGCGACGAGCGCCGCCCGATGCTCCAGCGCATCTACGGCACGGCCTGGGAGACCGCCCAGGAGTTGGAGGAGTTCCTGGCCTGGCGCGAGGAGGTGGAGCGACGCGACCACCGCCGGCTGATCAAGGAGCTCGACCTGCTCAGCTTCCACGAGGAGGGCGGGGCGGGGCTGGCCTACTGGCACCCCAAGGGCGGGCGCATCCGCCAGATCATCGAGGACTTCTGGCGCGCCCGCCACCGCGAGGGCGGCTACGAGATCGTCTTCTCCCCCCACATCGGGCGGGCCGAGCTCTGGCAGCGCTCCGGCCACCTCGACTTCTACAAAGAGAGCATGTACGCGCCGATGGACATTGATGGGCTGGAGTATTACCTCAAGCCGATGAACTGCCCCTTCCATATCCTGATCTACAAGTCCGGCCTGCGCTCCTACCGCGACCTGCCGCTGCGCTGGGCCGAGCTGGGGACGGTCTACCGCTACGAGCGCAGCGGCGTGCTGCACGGACTGATGCGCGTGCGCGGCTTCACCCAGGACGACGCGCACATCTTCTGCACGCCGGAGCAGATCGAGGGGGAGGTGCTGCGCGTGCTGCGTTTCTCGCTCGACATCCTGCGCGCCTTCGGCTTCGACGAGTTCCGCGTCTACCTCTCGACCATGCCGGAGAAGCACGTCGGCGAAGCGGAGCGCTGGGCGCAGGCCCAGGAAAGCCTGCTGCGGGCCATCCAGGCCGAGGGGCTCCCTTACCAGGTTGACGAGGGCGGCGGGGCGTTCTACGGGCCCAAGATTGACATCCACGTCAAGGACGCCCTCGGCCGCACCTGGCAGTTGACGACGATCCAGTTCGATTTCAACTTGCCGGAACGGTTCGACCTGCGCTACGTGGGGGAGGACGGCCAGGAGCACCGCCCGTACATGGTGCACCGCGCCCTGCTGGGCAGCATCGAGCGGTTCTTCGGCGTGCTGATCGAGCACTACGGCGGGGCTTTCCCGGTCTGGCTGGCCCCGGTACAGGCGGTGCTGATCCCCATCGCCGACCGCCATCTGGACTACGCCCGCTCGGTGGCCGAGAAGCTGCGCGCAGCCGGCCTGCGCGCCGAGGTCAATACCTCCGGCGAACGTATGCAGGCCAAGATCCGCGACGCCCAGGTGCAGAAGGTGCCCTACATGCTGGTGGTGGGCGACCGGGAAATGGAAGCCGGACAGGTCAATCTGCGCCGTCGCGACGGGGAAGTGCCCGGCCCGCTCGACGTGGATGCCTTCATCACCCTGGCGCAGGAAGCGGTGCGGGAGAGACGGCCGCTTTGAGGAAGCGCCCACGACAGACCACGGAGGGGACGACCACGGGGCGACCATGGAGGAGACCACGGGGCGACCACGGCGGAGATGACCACGGGGCAACCACGGAGGGGACGACCACGGGGCGACCATGGAGGAGACCACGGGGCGACCACGGGGCGACCACGGAGGCGACCACGGAGGGTTGCCCCTACTGGACAAGCCGGCAAAACCGGCTATAATCGCGGCGGTCACGATCTCACCCGACCGGAGAGAGCATGCGTTGTCCCGACTGCGGGTCTGAGGTGCCAGAGGGCCTTCTCCTCTGCCCTCAATGCGGCCTGAATATCGAGCAGACCCAGCCGATGCGACGGCGAAAGCAACGCCGTGAACAGGCCACGGCGCTCATCGAAGAGACGATCCCTCTGCCTGTCCTCGCCGAGGAGCCTAAGCCAGTTCGCCCGCGGCTGTGGCCGCGCGTGCGGGTGGTGATCCTGGCGCTCCTGTCCTTCCTCTGCCTCCTGGCAGCGGCCAGTCTTGTCGCCGGCTATACCGGCTACCGTCAGGGCGAGCGGGACCGACAGGAGCAGCGGATCGCCATGGCCGATGAGCACTATCAGCGCGGCCTGGCCCGCCTGGACGCCGGCGAGTACGAGCTGGCCATCGCTGAATTCGAGTACGCGCTGCAGCTCGATCCCAACCACCCGCTGGCCCCCCAGGGACTGGCCGAAGCGCGGGCGCGCCTGGCCAGCCGCCCCACTCCAACCTCCGAGGCCGTCGAGGACGTCGCCGGACGCCTCTATGCCGAGGGGGTAGCCGCCTATCAGGCCGGCGACTGGGAGACCGCTGCGCGGACGCTCAGCCAGCTCCGCGCCTTCGCCCCCGCCTATGAACCGGATGCCGTGGAAGAGATGCTCTTCACCAGCCTCTACAACCACGGGATGGCGCTGCTGCAGCAGGACCGCCTGGAGGAGGGCATCTTCTACCTGGATCAGGCGCTGCAGATCCGTCCGCTGGATGAGACGGCGCTGGGGGAACGCGAACTGGCCAGCCGCTACATGGCCGCCCTGGGCTACTGGGCAGTGGATTGGCCGGAGTGTATCCGTCGCTTCGAGGGACTGTACGCCCTGTCCCCGACCTACCGTGACGTGTTCAACCGACTGGTGCAGGCCCACGTCCTGTACGGCGACATGTGGGTCGGGCAGGGCGAGATGTGCCCGGCGGCGGAGCAGTATACCCGCGCCCTGGAACTGCGGGCCGACCCGACGGTCGAGCAGCATCGCGCCGACGCTGCGGCCATCTGCGCCGTCGCCACGCCGACGCCCATCCCACCCATCACCGGCACCCTGCCGATCAGCGGTGCCCTCGTCGTGGAAGGCTGGCCGGGCGGACGATTGGCCTACCCGGCCTTCGACCCGGACGCCGGCCTCTACGACATCTACGCCATCCTCCCCGGCGGGCCGTTGGTGCGCGTGGCCGACGGGGCCGACCAGCCCTGTTGGCAGTGGGGCAGCGACCGCCTGATCTATCGCAACCGCCTGGGCGGGGCGGTCGCGCTGATCCAGCCAGGCGGCCAGTCGGTGCCGCTGCTGGCCGACACCTGGGCTGCCTGGCCGACCCTCTCGCCGGACGGCAGCCGCTACGCCTACGCCCGGCAGGACGGGTCGGGCAACTGGCAGGTCTACATCGCCCGCACCGACGGCGCCGGCGAACCGGTCGAGCTGGGCCCCGGCTGGGGGCCGGCCTGGGGGCCCTCCGGACTGCTGGCCTGGACCGGCTGCGACGACAGCGGGGCGTGCGGCATCTACATAGACAACCCCGACGACGGCGACTCCGCCGTCCGCCTCACCGCCAGCATGAACGACACTGCCCTCCACTGGTCACCCTGGGGCGATCGGCTGGCCTACATGTCGGACGGGGCAGGGAGCTGGGACATCTACGTCCTCTACACCAATGGCGCGGTCCAGTTGCTCACCGGCGACCCGACGACCGATGGGTTGCCGGCCTGGTCGCCCGATGGCTTGACCCTGGCGTTCCTGTCCTACCGCGAGGGACGCTGGGGCGTCTACCTGATGGGGGCGGACGGTTCGAACGTCCGTCCGCTGCTCGACCTGGGGACGGAGATGCCCAACTGGCAGAACCAGCGCCTCTCCTGGGCGCCCTGATCGGGCGGTGCGGACAGATTGTGGGCGACTGTTCCGCTGTGCGTCTTCGTGTCGGCCGAAATCCGCTTCATCTGCTCAATCCGCTGCCGATTCGCCCGCCTTCGGCATCCAGGAGCATGAACAACACCTGACAGAGGCCATCCCTTGACGGTCTGGGACAAAAGCGGTATACTGGGGTGCGGCGCGGGGCGTAGCTCAGTTCGGTGAGAGCGCGCGGTTTGGGACCGCGAGGCCGCCGGTCCAAATCCGGCCGCCCCGACTGCGCGGCAGGGAACACACGGGCAGGTAACTGCTCACCCTCCCGCAGGTTTGGGCGCAATGGGCAGCCCAAATCGCGCTGTCATAGCCACTCCGATTCGTTGCCCGGTCACTTCGAACCTGCGGGAGGGTGAGCTGATCAATTACGCGGGCGTTGCAAAATGGTATTGCCACAGCCTTCCAAGCTGTTGTTGCGGGTCCGATTCCCGCCGCCCGCTCTGTAAATGAATCCGGGCCCATAGCTCAGCGGTCAGAGCTGCCGGCTCATAACCGGTCGGTCGCAGGTTCGAACCCTGCTGGGCCCACAGCAGGATGGGTTGCCAGCCCGTCCTTCTGCTTACCGGGGATGTTCACCTCCCCAGCTCCGGGAACCCCTCCAGCGTGCCGGTCAGTCCGTAGCGCAGCAGGTCAATCCCGCCGACGATCAGGAACGCCGCCGCGATCCCCGTCAGCAGTGGGGCACGGGCGTCCCACCAGCCCGCGTAGCGGTTCTCCTGCCCCGTCGCCATCGCCACCAGCACCGTGCTGACCAGCGTCAGCATCGTCAGCACGCCCGCCGCGCTGAGCAACGCCAGCGGCACGAGCAGCAAGTCCCACCCGCTCAGCACCAGCAGCACCGCCCCCGCCTCCATCGCCAACAACACCCCCAAGTCGCGCCAGCCGCCGATCACCCGCTGCGGCAGCGGGTCGCGCCACAGGCTGAAGTGCACCGTCGGTAGGAGGATAGCGCTGAGCGCCAGCCCATTGAGTGTGCCGGTGATCAGCCGCAGCCACTGCTGCGGCTCGTACAGGTGGGGCATGCCGATCAGGGCGAGGTAGGAGTTCAAGCCGTCGAAGCCCATCAGCAAGATGAAACCGACAAGCAAAGCGAGGATCGGCAGCGGGGGGAACTCGGACTCTCGCCGGCGGCGCAGGACGAGCGCCTGGCCGAGCAGCCCGGTCATGGCGCCGAGGAAAGTGCCCGTGCAGCGAGCGCAGAGAGGAAGCTGCCGACCGGCGAAGATGAACGAGTGCGATTCGATGCGGTGACAGACGGCGTAGGCCACCAGGTCCGCTTTGTCCAGGATCCCGCCGGGGGTCAGCGTCAGGTAAGCACCGATGGTAGCGACGGCGAGGGCGAACGCGACCCATTTCGTCCAGCGGCGGGAGGGGGAAGGGGGAGACGCGGAGAGGGGGAGACGCGGAGACGCGGAGAGGGGGAGACGCGGAGATGGGGGGACAGGTTCAGGGTTGGACATGGGGCCAATTATACGTCATTCGAGCCGGGGCGCAAACCATACCCATCCACGCCCATCCGTGTCTATCCGTGCAATCCGTAGCAATCCGTGTCCATCATCGCGCGATAGACCGCCACGGTCTGCGCAGCGACGTGGGCGTGGGTATAGTGGGCCAGCGCCCGCTCCCGCCCCTGCCGGCCCAGCGCGGCCCGCAGCGCCGGATCGGAGGCCAGGCGGGCCAGACAGCCACGCAGCGCCGCCACATCACCCTCCGGAAAGACCAGCCCGGCGTCGCCGATGACATGGGGGATCTCCCCACAGTCGGAACCGATCACCGGCATGCCGCAGGCCATCGCCTCGACCAGCACCCGTCCGAATTGTTCGATCCAGTTGGCTTGCGAGCGGGAGGGAAGCACCAGTACGTCCAGGCGATGATAGAACTCCGGCATGCGCGGGGAGGGCAATGTTCCCAGGAAGCTCACCCGCTCGCCCAGACCGGCCTGGGCGGCCTGCCGCTCTAGCGCGCCGCGCAACGGGCCGCTGCCGAGGATCTCCACCCGCGCCCCCTCCAGCCCCGCCGCCGCCTCCAGCAGCAGGTCCACGCCCTTGGCCGCCACCAGCCGCCCGGCGAAGCCGATGACGAACCCGCCGCGCTCCTCCGGTCGGGGGGAGGGGGCGAAGACGAGCGGGTCCACGCCGAACTGCGGGATGACCGCTAACGGCCCGGCGTAGCCCTTGTCCCGCCAGACCTGCGCCGCCGTGTGGCTGCCGGCGATGGCCGCGTCGGTATAGCGCAGGCAGTACCGCTCGAACCAGGCGAAGGGCGGCGGGTAGCGACGGCGCAAGTTCTGCCAGGAGAACCAGACCGTCCGACAGCCGGCCCGCCGCGCCAGCGCCATGCCGTGCCAGGTCGCCAGGTTGTACGGCTCCTCGTCCATGTGGACGATGTCCGGGCAGAAGGCGCGGATGTGCCGACCCAGGCGCGGATAGAAGTGCAGGTGGAAGCTGCCGTTGAGGGCCATCGGCTCCACCAGCAGTTCGTACCTCTCGGTGTGGACACGTTCCAGCGCCAACACCCCTCGCTCGTCCCGCCAGAACGGCGG
>DAOTYW010000337.1:0-8418 GCA_034434755.1 Anaerolineae bacterium
AGTGGTTCTTTCCGTTCAATCCGTGCCCAGAATCCGTTGACAGCATGCCCCGATCGGGAGGTGTCAAAGCGCGGGGCAGTAGGGTAAGCAGATACGAGGTGTAATGGAATGGGGCCCCAGAGAAGCCAGGTTCCCCCCACAGGAGGCGCACCGCCCATGACCCACCCAGACGACCTCGCCGCCTTTCTCGCCCGCCACGCCCGCCCCTACTCCCCCGCCACCGACGACTACCGCCGGCCGCCCTTCGCCGCGCCGGTCAAGGCCTCCAAGGCCACGCCCATCTACAACGCCCACTCCTACCACACCAAGGTCCCGCCCCAGGGCATCGTCCCCTACATCCTACACTACACCGACCCCGGCGACCTGATCCTCGACCCCTTCTGCGGCTCCGGGATGACCGGCGTGGCCGCGCTGATGTGCGCCCACCCACCCGCCGAGGCGCTGCGAATGGTCCCCGGCGCGCAGGCCGGCCCCCGCGCCGCGGTGCTCAACGACCTCTCCCCCGCCGCGACGCACATCGCCTATAACTATTGCACCCCCGTGGACGTGGACGCGCTGAAGCGCGAGTTCGCCCGCATCCAGGCGGCGGTGAAGGAGGAGTTCGACTGGCTCTACGGCACCACCTGCGACCGCTGCGGCGGCCCGGCGACGATCCAGTACACCATCTGGAGCGACGTGCTCGCCTGCGCCCGCTGCGGCGAGGAACTGACGCTGTGGGACGTGGCCGTGGACCGCGCCAGCGGCGCGGTGCGCGAGAAGTTCACCTGCCCCACCTGCGGCAAGGAGCAGGCCAAGCGCGAGACGCGCTGGCTGCGCAGCGTGCCGGTGCTGACCCACTATGAGTGCCACGGCGCCTGCCGGCCCAAACGGGCCGAGCACCCCACGACCGAGGCCGAGAAGCAGCGCATCGCCGAGATCGAGGCCGCCGAGATTCCCTACTGGCATCCGACCACCCCCTTTCGAGAGCAGGATTGGGAAATGTGGCGTGGCGTCCACCGTGATCACGGGATCACCGACATCAGCAAGTTCTATACTAAACGAAACCTATGGGCTCTTGCTCGATTGTGGCACGAGATCCAGACTACGCCAGCAAACCTGATGCCGGCGATGAAATTTGCTTTTACCGGTGTTGCGGTAACAAGCTCCTTGATGAATACTCATCACTTGGGCGGGCAGGCTCGGCCAAGGATCGGCACACTGTACATTGCCTCACTGGTGAATGAGGCTTCCGTTGGAAACTTACTGCGCGGGAAAAGCCGCTCTCAGCCATTGCTGTTCTCAATGATGCAAAGTTTTGAGCGTAACGCTGTCGCTTTTAGGACAGGCACAGCGAGTAACCTTGAGGAAATCGGTGGCGCAACCATTGATTACATCTTCACCGACCCCCCCTTCGGCAGCAACATCTTTTACGCCGACTGTAACCTGCTCTGGGAATCCTGGCTGGGCCAGTTTACCGACCAGTCGCAGGAGGCGGTCGTCCACGTCAAGCACAGGGACAAAAACACCCTCCCCGACTACGCCCGGCTGATGACCGAGTCCTTCCGCGAGATGCACCGCGTGCTCAAGCCCGGCCGCTGGGCCTCGGTCGTCTTCCACAACTCGGATGACCGCATCTGGCAGGTCATCCTCGACGCTGCCGAGGCCGCCGGCTTCGAGCTGGCCGAGGTCAACTCCTTCGACAAGCAGCAGCTCTCCTTCAAGGGTATCCGCGGGGCCAAGGGGCTCGAGCGGGTCACCAACAAGGACATCGTCCTCAACCTGCGCAAGCCGCGCCCCGGCGAGCGCGCCGCCCCCAACGGCAAGGCCCCCGCCGACCAGCAGGAGGTGCGCATCGTCGAGGCCATTGCCGGGTTCCTGGAGTCCAACCCGCCGCCGGAGGAGCGCACGCTGCAGGGGCTGTGGAACCACGCCCTCTACGGCATGCTGCGCGACGGCGCGGTCACCTTCTCGATGGCCCAGGTCGAGGAGCTGCTGCCGCACTACTTCAAGCAGGTCGAGGGGCGCTGGTACCTGCGCGGCGAGCAGGTGATCGAGGGTGGGCTGGGGCTGATCGTCAGGGATGAGGCCTCGGCCATCGCCTGGCTCAGCCGCATCCTGGCCAACCAACCGCAGACCACCGGCGATCTCATCCCCCAGTGGCAGGTCGCCACGCGCGAGGCGCGCATCACAAAGCCGTTCGACCAGATCCTGGCCGAGAACTTCTGGGAGGACGAGCGCAGTGGGCGCTGGCGGCTGCCCACCGAGGCCGAGCGGCGCAAGCTGTCGGCCCAGGAGAACGTCACCGCCCTGGCCCACCTGCGCGTCGTCCGCCGCTACCTGGACGGTCGCCTCGACCGCCGTCCCAGCGACATGGAGCTGTGCGCCTGGATTCGCTACTGCTACCGCTGCGAGTTCCACGCCGAGGCAGCGGCGCTCTTCGCCCAGGTGGACGAATCGCGTGTCGATCCGCGAGAGTACCGTAGCGTGGCCAAGATCGCCGAAGTCTGCCGGATGAGGGCGACGTAGGGGCGCACGGCCGTGCGCCCCTACTTGCGTCGAGGCATTGACAAACCTCCGTTTTTCCACTATCATGACAATAGCTAACCGAATTGGCTAATCAGAGGGGATGCCCATGAAGAGTCGCCGTCCCATCACGTTCTCCGCCACCGAGGCCAAGAACCGCTTCGGCGCCGTGCTGCGCGAGGCAGCCCGCACGGGCGGGCCGATCTTCATCGAACGGGACGGCCGTCCCACGGCCGTGATCCTCAGCCTGCGCACCTACGAAGAGACCTGTCGGGCCTCGGCCTCCCCCGCCGCCGACCAGGTCGAGCTGGCGCGCGCCGCCTTCGGCATGTGGGGCGGGCGCGAGGACATTGATGCAGAGTGGCTGGCGCGTGGTCGGCGATGCTGGCAGAGCGAGTGGCCCGATGCCCGATCATGAGCTGCTCTTCGACTCCACCGCGCTGTTCGACCTCTACCGCGGACAGCCGGCGCTGCGCGCCTATCTGGACGCCCTGGTCGCCGGGAACCTGACCGGCTACGTCTCCGTGATCACCGAAGCGGAACTCTGGCGTGGCCTGCGCGCCGACGAGGTCGAACGGCACGAGGCGCTGCTGGCCCTCTTCACACGCCTGTCGCTCGATTCGGCCGCCGCCCGGCAAGCC
Source organism: Anaerolineae bacterium (assembly GCA_034434755.1). Lineage (GTDB taxonomy): Bacteria > Chloroflexota > Anaerolineae > B4-G1 > DUEL01 > DAOTYW01. Next base: position 3,144 of record DAOTYW010000337.1, read on the forward strand.
GGGGCCTGGATGCAGCGGTACGAAAGGCGCGGCCTGGGCTGGATGGACGCGCTGATCGTCGCCACGGCCCGCCAGGCCAACCTGACCGTTCTCACCCGCGACCGGCAACTGGCCGCGTGTTTGGATGGCGAGGCCGCGTTCCAGACGTACACCCTGGACCGATCGTGATCACGAAAGACCTTCCCGCAACTTTGCTGGACTACTTCGAGCGGCGGCTCGCCGGGCTGCCGTCCCAGGCGCGCCTGGCGTTCGTGCTCGACCCGCCCGGTCGGCTGGCCCTGGGCGAGGCCGTGGAGGTCGCCGGGCGGCGCTGGTCCGTCTTCCACTACGACGGCAACGACCTGGCCTTTCGCAGGGCCTACGGTCAGCACGGCCCGACCGCCCCTCACCTGGTCTGGGTCACCCGCCCTTCCCGCTCCACGTCCGCTTCCATTGACCTCAGCTACCTGACCGACGTGCTGCGTCGCGCCGACGACGTACTCGACCTGAGCCTGCCCGGCGTGCTCAAGGCGCTCCGCCCCCACGAGACCTGGCCGCAGGAGGCGCTGACCCGCTTCGAGCCACTGCTGGCCGCCCACCTGGGCGCGGTCATGGCCGCCCACGCCGACCTGCGCCGCGCCATCGGTCCCGACGCGCCCCTGGACACCCACGGCATGCGCGCCCTCGTCCTCCACGCGCTGAACCCGTCCATCCCGGCGGGCGACCTGACCTTCCGCGACGCCGAGCCGCGCCAGGTGCTCACCCGTTACCTGCGGCTGCTCGTGCAGCAGGAGTGGAACGACGTGGGACTGGTCCTGCTGCAGGAACAGGCCCGCCTGGCCGCGGGTCCATCCGCCGAGCCGCTGGCCTCCTGGTTCGACGCGCCACCGGTGGGGCTGCTGCGCTACCTGTATATGCGTCGGCTGCTGACCCGACGGCGCGTCGCCCATATCGCCGCCGTCGCGCGTGGGCTGTTGCCCTTCGACCCGAACCCGTTAGAGCCGTGGGTCGGCGTCGCCCTGCGGCTGTGGGACGACGACCTCACCTGGCGCGCGGCCCTGGTCGCCCGCGCCGAGCGCACATGGGACGAGGCCGAGCTGGACGAGACGCTGGCGCTGTTGGGCGCGGATGCTCCCACCGCCCTTCTCGCCGCCCTGGCCGACGCCGAAACGCCGGCGGTGACCTACGGATTGGGCCGTCGGCTGCTGGCCGGCGTGAGGGACGTCGAGGAACTGGGCCAGGTGGCGCTCAACTGGCCGCGTCGCCGCCCGCCGCTATCGGCCTGGCCCGAAACTCCCTATAGCCAACGCGCCCGCGACCTGGCGACCTTGCTGGATGAGCTGGCCTTTCTGTTCGACCGGCTCACGGCGACGGTGGACCTGCCGCCGGGCCTGGCCGGGTTGCTGGACGGGTACGTCGCGGGGCGCTGGTACGATCTGGAGTACGCTGGCGTCCGCGCCGACGAGGCGCTGCGCCGCCTGCCCCGTCTGGTCAACCCCCTGTGCCCCCTGCTCGATAGGGTGCGGGGGACAGCGCGGGCGCGGCTGGACGAGCTGGATCGAGAGCTGGCCCGGCGCATCGGCGAGGACTGGAACGGCTACCTGGGCCATCCTCGCCTGGCGCTCAACGTCCTGCGCGACGCCATCATCCAGCCGCGCCGTCCGGTCAGCCGCGAGGCGTGCGTGTGGATCGTCGTCTTCGACGGCATGCGCTACGACAGTTGGGAACGCATCGTCAAGCCGCGTCTCCTGGAGCGCTACAGCCTGGATTCGGAGCGGCCCTACCTGAGCCTGCTCCCCTCGTGGACGGGCATCGCCCGCACCGGCCTGCTGGCCGGCAAGCCGCCGGCGGGCTGGCTCGGCTACCGGGGCAGCGTCACCCTGGACCAGGAGATGTTGGCGGCGCGGCTCTTCGGCCTGAGTGACGCCGAGCGCAAGCGGCAGCTGCGCTTCTACTCCGGCATGGAATCCGACCGCACGCAGCGCCAGCTCGACCGGCGCGAGCGCTTCCCCTACAATGTCCTCGTCTTCAACGTCAGCGACGACAACCTCCACGCCGTCCGCGGCGACCTGGCGGCGCTGAATGCCGTCGTCAACTCGCTGCTGGATGGCATCCTGGAGACGCTCGGCGGTCTGGTACAGCCGGACGACATGCTCGTCATCTCCAGCGACCATGGCTTCGTCGAGCTGGAGGTGGATCAGGCGGTCACCGTCCGCGACGACGCGCGCTGGCAGCGGTACATCGAGGGTGGCGAGCACCCCGTTCGCTACCGCTTCCTGCGCGGCATAGAGCGGCCGGAGGGGTTGTCGGACGATGAAGCCGTGACGTTCGAATATTCCAACTTGCGCGACGGCCGGTTCACCGTGGCGGTTGGTCGGCGCTGGTTCGCTCGCCAGGGCACCACCCGCGCTGACCGCTACACCCACGGTGGGTTGAGCCTGGCCGAGATGGTCGTCCCTGGCGCGGTGCTGCGCCCCATCACTGCGCCACGGGTCAAGCTGACGCTGGAGGGCTTCCCGCGCGCGCTGACCGTGCCGGAGGGGGAGGAAGCGGTCGTCGAGTTCGCCGTGGCCCACAGCGGCAACCGTCCAGCCCATTTCACCCTGGAGATCAGGGCCAACACCGCCCGCGAGCCTGTGCGCCTGGAGGGTGACCTGCGGCCCGGGCAGCGCTTCCCCGTCTCCTATCGCTTCACGCCCGTCTACGCCGACGCGCCGGGTGAGGTGGGCACGGAGCGTGTGGAGGTCAGGGTCGAGTACGCCGATGCGGAGAACAAGCGCCGCTCGATTCCGCGCGCTGCGGCGGTGACCGTCGAGCCGCGCAAGGACGTGGTCAAGTTCAGCCTGGGCGGACTGGATGCGCTGGATGACCTGTAGACTGGAGGAAGAGGTTTGGATACTCTGCTGACGGGACGAGTAGACGCGCTGGCGCAGCAGTACCTGGGCGACCGGGTCGTCCTCAAGCCGCTCACGCGCTGGAACGAGGCCTACAAGGAGTTCCCGCGCTATGTGATGGAGTACCTGTGCGCCCGCTACGTGGATGCCGGCAATCCCATCCCCGGCCAGCAGCGCATTGACCAACTGCTGACCGAGCACTACGCCGAGAGCGAGGCCCGCGAGCTGATCAAGAGCCGCATCAAGGAGCAGGGCGAGTACGTGCTACTGGGCCAGCTGCAGGTGCGGCTCGATCAGAGCCGCGACCACTACTGGGCCGAGGTGCCGGCGTTGGGCGACAACTTCGTGCGCCTCAGCCCGCGCATCCTGGCCGACTATGGCGAGGCGCTCCTGGCCGGCGGCGCCTGGGGCACGATGACCATCGAGTACGACGCCCGTTACGAGCTAAGGGGCCGCATCTACCCATTCTTCATCCGCGAGTTCCACCCCTTCCAGATCACCCGCCTGGATCTGGACGACTATGTGGAGAAGCGCCGCCTGTTTGATACCGACGCTTGGATCGGGCTGCTGATCCAGAGCATCGGCTTCAATCCCGACCGGCTGAGCGAGCGCGAGCGCTGGTTGATGCTGCTGCGGCTGGTGCCGTTCGTCGAGGCCAACACCAACCTGATCGAGCTGGGGCCGCGCGAAACGGGCAAGACCTACACCTTTCGCAACACCTCCAGCCGTTCCTTCGTCATCTCCGGCGGCAAGGCTACTCCGGCCACGTTGTTCTACAACATCGCCAGTCGCAAGATCGGTATCCTGGGCTACCGGGACGTCGTCTTCTTCGACGAAATCGCCAGCACCAGCTTCACCGACCCGGAGGCGACGATCAGCGTGCTGAAGGACTACATGCAGACCGGACGCTTCAGCCGCGGGCCATTGGAGTTCACCGCCCAGGCCAGTATCGTCCTGGGGGGCAACATCGACACCGATATGGAGCGGCGCGAGCCTTCGCCCCGCTACCGGCATCTGTTCGAGACGCTGCCGCCGGAGCTGCAGGACCCGGCCTTCCTGGACCGCATCCACGCCTTCCTGCCGGGCTGGGAGATGCCCAAGGTGCGCCCGGAGAACTACGCCATCGGCTACGGCTTCATCACCGACTACATGGCCGAGATCTTCACCCGTCTGCGCCGCCGCAACTACCAGACCCACGTCGCTGCGCACGTGGACTTCGGCAGGATGACCGGGCGCAACCAGGATGCGATCAAGAAGACCGCCGCCGGCCTCCTGAAGCTCGTCTTTCCCCACCGCACCGCCGACGACCTGGAGCGCGATGAACTGGATATCTGTCTGGCTATGGCCGTCGAGTGCCGCCAGCGTGTGCTGGACCAACTGGCGGTGATGCTGCCGGAGGAGTTTGGGGGCGTGAAGGTGGAGGCGAAGCAGGTAGTGCAATAGGCCAGCGAAGCGTAGACAGCTGCTTCCTCACCGCCATCGGTAGATAGACCTCACGTAACTATCACCTACGATACCCTCGGGCGCAAGACCGGGATGACCGACCCCGATATGGGCCACTGGCAGTACCAGTATGACCCCGTGGGCAACCTGACCTTCCAGCAGGACGCGCGGGGGCAGGTGATCCGCTTCTACTACGACCCACTGAACCGGCTGATCGGTCGCACGTACAACTGCGTCTACGGCCAGGGAGGCTGCAACTACGCCGTCGCCTACGGCTACGACCAATCGGGGCACGGCTACGCCATCGGCCGGCGCACGACGATGACCGATACCAGTGGGGTAGCCTCCTGGAACTACGACAGCCGCGGGCGCGTGACGGCGGCCAGCCGCACCTTCGCCGTGCCCTTCCCGGCCGCCCAGGGGCCGTTCACCGTCAGCTATCTCTACGACGCGATGGACCGCGTCACCCGCACCACTTACCCGGACAACGAAGCGGTCAACCAGAGCTACAACCGCCAGGGGCTGCCGGAGACGCTGATCGGCACGACCACCTACGTCGAGTACGCCAACTACAACGCGCCGGGCCAGCCGACGCTGCTCAACTTCGGCGACTCGCTGCTGAACCTGCGCACCAACTACGTCTACGACACGGCCAACTTCCGGCTGGAGCAGTTGCTGACGAGAGTGCAGCAGGGGACCTGGCACACCTGGCAGGACCTGCAGTATGACTACGACCCGGTCGGGAACGTGAGAGTCATCACCGACAGCGCGACCTTCGCCCAAAACCAGGTTCAGGAGTTCGTCTACGACTCGCTGAACCGGCTGCGGCACGCCCAGGCCACCGGCGGCAGCAGCACCTACAATCACACCTACGTCTACAGTCCCACCGGCAACATCGCCAGCTTCGCCGGGGCGCAATACCTCTACCACGACACCGCCCACGTCCACGCCGTCACACA
>DAOTYW010000338.1:0-2267 GCA_034434755.1 Anaerolineae bacterium
GGCGGCGGCATCTACGTCCGCGAGTCCCTCCAGACCGCCCTGGAGATCCTGGCCGCCTCCGAACGCCCGGTCCGCCACATCGTCCTCCTGGCCGACGGTTCCGACTCCGAGCACCAGGAGGGCGTGCGCGAGATGGTGGAAGAACAGATTGCCGGGCAGAACATCACCCTCAGCACCGTCGCCATCGGCATGGGGCAGGACGTGGGCTTCCTGGAGGAGATCGCTGCCATCGGCGGCGGACGCTTCTACTTCACCGCACAGGCCGCCGACCTGCCGACCATCTTCGCCCAGGAGACCCAACTGGCGATGCGTACCTACATCGTCGAGGAGCCGTTCTTCCCCCGCCAAACGGCCACCAGCCCAATCCTGGAGGGACTCGAAGCGGTTCCGTCGCTGACCGGCTACGTGGCGACCAGCCCGAAGCCCGCCGCCCAGGTCATCCTGACCACCCACCAGGACGACCCGTTGTTGGCCGCCTGGCAGTATGGCCTGGGCCGCGCTGTCGCCTGGACCTCCGATGCCAGCGGCCGCTGGGCGGCGCGCTGGGTCACATGGGAGGCGTTCCCCCGCTTCTGGGCGCAGGCCGTCGGTTGGACGCTGGCCCGGCAAAGCGACGCGCCGCTGGAGATGACGGTGGCCCTGGAGGGGGAGACGGCGCTCGTCGCCGTGGACGCGCTGGACGCGGAGGGGGCGTTCGTCAACGGACTGGCGGCGACCGTCAGCGTGGTCGGGCCGGACGGACAGGCTAGCCCGGTCGAACTGGCCCAGACCGCGCCCGGCCGCTACGAGGGGACGTTCGTCCCGGCAGAGGAAGGGGCCTACCTGCTGCGCTTCAGCGGTTCGCTCGACGGCGGGGAAGCGCTCGCCATGACCGCCGGCTGGGTGCTGGACTACTCGCCGGAGTACGCGACGCTGGGCAGCGATCCTGCGTATCTGGTCTACCTGGCCGAACTGGGCGGTGGACAGGCACTGGAGGAACCCGCGGCGGCCTTCGCTCACACGCTACGCGGCGCGGGGACGGCCCATGAGCTGTGGCCGGCGCTGTTGGGGCTGGCCGCGCTGCTGCTGCCGTTCGACGTGGGCGTGCGGCGGCTGGCCCTGGGCCGCGGCGACCTGGCGCGGGGGTGGGCGTGGATGCGGCAGCGGCTGCCCCGTCGCCGCCCGCGCCCGGCAGTCGCCGGGGAGTCGCCGGTGAGCCGGTTGTTCGCGGCGAAGGAGCGCGTCGGTCGCCGGCACGATCCGGAGGCCGCGCCGCCACCTCTGGAGCCGTCACCGCCGCCGCCCCGCGCGACCCCGCCGCCTCCCCCGCCAGCGACGGGGGACGAGACCATCGCCGAGCGGCTGCTGCGGCGGAGGAAGACGACAGATCGGAACGAATAGTGGATTCGAAGTAACTGCTCAGCTCACCCTCCCGCAGGGTAGAAAGTGGCGGGCAAGAGGGCGATCAGCTCATGGCGGCGCACTCCGGTGCGGAGATTGCGCCCGAACCTGCGGGAGGGTGAGCAGTTACGATTCGAATATGGAACCGCAGATGACCCCCGAGATCGCCCAGGCGCTGGCAGCGGGCGCGCCGGTGGTAGCGCTGGAGTCGGCGCTGATCACCCACGGCCTGCCCGCGCCGGTCAATCTGGAAGTGGCCCGCCGACTGGAAGCGACAGTGCGCGCAGAGGGCGCGCTGCCGGCGACCATCGCGGTGCTCGACGGTGCGGTGCACGTCGGGCTGAGCGAAACAGAGCTGGAGCAACTGGCACAGCAGCCGGCGGACAAGGTCAGCCTGCGCGACCTGCCGGTCGTGTTGGCGCAGGGGCGCAACGGCGGCACCACCGTCGCGGCGACGGTCGCCCTGGCCCACTGCGCCGGCATCCGCGTCTTCGCCACCGGCGGCATCGGCGGCGTCCACCGGGGACACCCCGAGGACATCTCCGCTGACCTGCCGGCCCTGGCCGCCACGCCCATCGTCGTCGTCTGCGCCGGGGCCAAGGCGATCCTCGACCTGCCGCGCACGCTGGAGGCGCTGGAGACGCTGGGAGTGCCGGTGATCGGCTACGGCAGCGACACCTTCCCCGCCTTCACCAGCCGTTCGTCCGGCCTGCCGGTCGCCGCCCGCGCCGACAGCCCGCAGGAAGTGGCAGCGATGGCCCGCGCCCGCGACGCGCTGGGACTGCGCCCGGCGCTGCTGGTCTGCGCGCCCATCCCGGCGGAGGCCGAACTGCCGTGGGAAGACGCCCAGTCGGAGATCGAGGCCGCCGTCGGCGAGGCGGAACAGG
>DAOTYW010000339.1:0-1563 GCA_034434755.1 Anaerolineae bacterium
GGGCTGGTCGGACGGCTGGCGGCGGTCAGCCCGCTGGCGACGCTGGAGCGGGGCTACGCCATCGTCCGCCGTCGCGCCGATGGGAGCATCGTCCGGTCCACCGCCCAGGTAGCCGTGGGGGACGGGGTGACCGTGCGCGTACACGATGGGGAGTTTGGGGCGGTAGTGGGAGGTTGGAGGTTGGAAGTTAGGAGTTGAAAGCTGGTAACTGCCTACCGTCCGCGGCGCTGGCTGTCCTTCGCCCTCCCCCCCTCCCCACCTCCCCTCCCGCCCGGCGGGAGAGGGGCGAGGGACAGGGGGTGGGGTGAGGGGCTAGAACACTGGCCGCGCCAGCATCAGGCCTGGCCAAGGGTAGGCAGTTACGTGAAATCCGTGTCATCCGTGGTTCTCTTGCACCAGGTCGGCATGGGCGAAGAGGGCCGGGATTCCGCCGGTGTGCCAGAAGAGCACCCGCTGGCCGGGCGAGAAGCGCTGGCGGCGGATCATATCCAGCAGTCCGCCGAAGGCCCGCCCGGTATAGACCGGGTCGAGCAACAGCCCCTCCGCCCGCGCCAGCGTGCGGATCGCCTCCCGCTCCAGCTCGCCGACCACGCCGTAGCCGCCGCCCAGGTAGCCGTCCTCGACGTGGAACTCCTCCGGCGCGAAGGACAGCCGCAACCCCAGGTGCTCCGCCGTCGCCGTGGACAGCTCCGCCAGGGCGCGTTGCAGCGGCGCGGCGGGCAGGTCGACGCTGATGCCCACCAGGCGGCCGGCGTAGCCGCGCGCCCGCGCACCCACGGCCATCCCCGCCTGCGTGCCGCCGCTGGACGAGGCGAAGACGATGGCGTCGAAGGCAAGTCCGCCGGCGGCGCACTGGTCGAGCAGCTCCTCCATCGCCGCGACGTAGCCGCTGGCGCCGAGCGGGTTGCTGCCGCCGTAGGGGATGGCGTAGGGGCGGCGGCCGCGCGCCCGCAGCTCTTCCACGATCTCATCCATCTTCTCCAGCGGCGACGCCGCGCCGCTCCAGACCACCTCTGCGCCCAGCAACCGGTCAAGGAGCAGGTTGCCGGTCGCCTGCGGCGGCTCCTCGCCGCGCAGCAGGAGCGTGCAGGCCAGGCCGCACTTCGCCGCCGCTGCAGCGGTCTGCCGGGCGTGGTTGGACTGGCCCGCGCCGCAAGTGACTAACGTGTCGGCCTCTTGGGCCAGCGCCTCGGCCGCCAGGAACTCCAGTTTACGGGTCTTGTTGCCCCCCGTCGCCAGGCCGGTCTGGTCGTCCCGCTTGACCCACAGCTCCGGCCCGCCCAGTCGGGCGGTCAGGCGGGGCAGGGGGACGAGCGGGGTGGGCAAATGGGCCATCGAGAGACGTGGCAAGTGATCGGTCAACATATCCCACTCCTTTTCATCACGAAGACGTAGGGCGCACGGCCGTGCGCCCTGCTATCGAACGACGATCTCCACCGGCAGGACGGCCTGGTCGGCCTCGCTGCCGACGGGTAACCGCGAGCCGTGGACGGCGTCGTAGAAACCGACGGCGATGCGGTAGACGCCCGGCGGCGCGTCGGCGGCTACCGGCAGAGTGACCTC
>DAOTYW010000340.1:0-14098 GCA_034434755.1 Anaerolineae bacterium
GCGGGAGAGGGGCGGGGGCCAGGGGGTGGGGTGAGGGGCCGGCACACCGGCCCTGCCAGCACCAGGCCTGGTAAAGGGTAGGCAGTTACAAACTGGAAAAGATACTCAGATTCTCCATGACGAATATCTCTTTTTTATCAGGATGGGCTGGCAGACACCTTCTTTTGCCGGGCCAAAATGAGCGCCGCGATGGGCATCACCAGCAGCGGCAGGTGCATCACCCCCAGCCACATTTGCTCCGGGACGGCCCAGTGGCTCAGGTTGAACAGGCCGTAGAGCAGCCCGTTGAACGCCGTCACGCGAAACGCAAAGGCATCCACCTGCGGCCAGGCCAGGATGAGCAGAAACAGGAAAACCGGCGTGAGGAAGCAATAGGCCAGGCCGTAATCGGGGGAGGTCAGCAAGAGCAACGGATTGAAATTGGGGGTGGCGGTCGTCCCCTCGATGGTGAGCGGCGACCAAAAGACCAGCAACGCAAAGGGCAGCAAAATCCAGCGCCAGCGCGGCGCGTCGCGGAACGAAAGCCGCAGCCGGCCCTTCCAGGCCACCCACAGCCAGAGCAAGGCGAGGAGAATTTCTGCCACCATGGCGCCGGTGTGCACGGCAAAACCATAGGCCGGCGTTTGGGCGCGGGTCTGGGCAAAAGCGATGACCAGATAGTTCAGGCCACAGTACGCGGCAGCGGCGCGTCCGCCCACTTGCGGATTCCAGACCGCCAGGGCAATCACCGCCAGCGTGGCGACGTGAAACACCCAGCCCCAGCCCGCGTAAGGCAGGGCGGCGCGGCTGATGATTTCAAAGATGACTTGCTGCGTCTCGCGCGGGTCGTAAGGACGTTCGGTGTAGAGCGGCAGAAACGAGATGATGACCAGCGCCAGATAGATCAACGGATAGAACCATTTGCGGGAAGTGAGCTTTTGCATACAGCCTCCTTTACGGTCGCGGATGCGCCGCGAAAAACTCCCAGATCACCTGCGAAGCGTTCAACTCGCTCGTCGGCGCGTCGCCGCCCTCCCAACCCGGCCGGCCGCCCGGCCAGGCATGCCCGCCGCCGACCACAGTGTACAGTTCCACCGCCGCGTTTTCCCGACATCCGCCGTAAACGGCGTGCCGGATGTTCCCGCTCTGCGTGACCTGCGGCGTCGGGGCGCAGCCATTCTGCCGCACCCAGAAATCTACCGTCGTCTCGACCGACTCGAAGGGGATGCCGACCAGCGATTCGGCGCCGACGCCGCCCTCATAGGGCGCGTGCCGGTCGGCGTCGCCGTGGATATGCAGCACCGGCACCGGGCGCGACGGCGCGCAGGCGTCAATGTTCTGCGTCGCCGCCACCGGACCGATCGCGGCAATCACATCGGCTAGCTCGCAGGCCAGGCGGTAGGACATAATCGCCCCGTTGGACATGCCGGTGGCATAGATGCGTTGCGCGTCCACGTTGGCGACCGTCCCCAGGTCGGCCAGCAGCGCGCGGACAAAACCCACGTCGTCCACGTTCTGCTCCATCGCATAACCGCAGCAGCGCCCGCCGTTCCAGGTGAGCAGCCGGTCTGGATGCCGCCCCGTCCCGTTCGGATAGACGACGATGAACCCTTCGGCGTCGGCGACGGCGTCGAAACCGGTCATCCGGCGGGCATTTTCCGCGTTGCCGCCCCCGCCGTGGAAAACCAGCACCACCGGCGTCGGCAGGGTCGGGTCATAGCCGGGCGGGACGTGGACGAGGTACGACCGCTCGCGTCCGTCGTGGGTCAGCGTGCGGGTCACGTCGCCGGGCGACAGGGTCGCCGGCGCGCGCGCGGCCCGCCGCTCCGCCAGCCGACTGCAGCCGGTCAGCCACAACCCGCAGAGCAAGAACAACAAAAATATGCAGCGTTTCACTCAAGCATCCTCGAAATCGCCGAACAGCACATCCCGATACCCTGCCACGTAATACCGCTTGCCTTTTTGCGCGACGGTGAACCCCTCCGCCTCCAGCAACGCCTTGTGCCCTTCCTGGCCGCCGGGGAATTTCTCGTTCAGAAACCCGTCGGCTTTGAGCGTCCGCCAATAGGGGATGTCCAGCTCGCGGCCCTCCTGCCTGGCTTCCTCGACGGCGTTGGCGGCGGTCATCACAAAGATACCGCCGGTCAGCGTGCAACAGCCCTTCGCCTGATACTTGCGCGCCAGCCAGCGGCAAATCTCGATGATCGTGGTCAGGCGGCCCGGGGGAACCTGCCGCATCAATGCCGTCACATCGCTGGGATTGACCAGCACCACCGGGTCGCCAGCCTCCGCCCCCATTTTGTGGACGGCGTTGTAGCAGGGAAAGCCGGCTTGCAGAGCAATCACTTTGGGATAGCCAGGCTTGTCGGCGAGTTTTTCCTGCCAGGTTTTTCGTTTCGCTGCCATCGGTCATGCCTCCTTTGCTCGAAAGCGCCACACGGCCAGGGCGAAAAAGCCCAGCGCATAGGCCAGCAGGATGGCGGCCGGCTGCCACACCGACGCCAGCCCCAGTCCGCGCACCAGGATATTTTGCAAGCCGTCAATCGCCCACGCACCGGGGGTGAAATGCCCAATCGTATAGAACGCCTTGCCTGTCACTTCCAACGGGAACCACGCCCCGCCCAGCGAGGTGAACAGGAACATGGCAATCAGACCAAAGAGAATGACCTGCTCTTCCCCGCGGGCCAATATGCCGATGAACAGGCCCATGCTGGCGATCCACAAGCTGAAGGTGACGGCGACCAGCAGCACGCCCAACGGCTCGCGCAGGTAATTGACGCCCAATACAAGCTGGCCGAACAGGATGAGCAGCAGCGTCTGGCCCAACACCAGCGCCACCATGGCCAGCCAATGCCCGACGACGATCTGCCAGGGCTTCATGGCCGTGGTGATGAGCCGCTGCCAGGCGCGCGTCTTGCGTTCCTGCACCAGGATGCCCGCTGCGCCGATCATCCCTGTAATCGCAAACTGTACGATCATACCAGGAGAGCTTTGGTTGAATGGGTTGCCGCCCAGCGGCGCGCCCTCGTCTGTCTCGGCGACGGCGCTTTCGACGCGCACCCACGCCCCCTGTTGATCGGCCTGCGTCCAGCCGGCCAGGGCAGCCTCCAGTGCGGCCTCGCGTTCCTGCGCCCGCGCCTCTTCGTCAGCGAGGGCGTTTTGCGCATCCAGCATCGCCACGTCCAGCCGGGCGATCTCGACCGCGCTCAGCGTCCGCACGGCCGCCGCCTGCACGAGCTGGTAGAGCGATTGCCCGGTCGTGCTGGAGGGGTCGGCGATCAGGGTCAACGGGAGCGGCGCAGCGGAGAACGCCGCCTGAGCGAATCCGGCCGGGATGACCAGCGCGCCAGCAACGTCGCCCTGGCGCACCGCCGCCTCGGCGTCGGCCGGAGCCAACTCGACCCACCTGATACCACCAGAGGCTTCCAGATCGGCGTATATCTGCCGGCTGAGGCGGCTCTCGCCGTCGGCGTTGGCCCAGCCCAGGGCCAGCCGCGGATCGTCCGGCTTCGCCGCGCCGCTAAAAGCCAGCCCCATAAAAAAGGTGAACGCCATCGGCATGACGATCAAGAACAGCAGCGACAGCCTGTCGCGCAGTATTTGTGAGAGATCTTTGAGAGCTAAATCCAGGATGCGCACGAGAGCCTCCTTCAAGCAAACCGGCGGCGGAACAGCACCGCGCCGAGGGCAAACATGGCCGCGCCCATCCCCACGGCAACGAGAAAGGGGAGCAGCAGCGCGCCCGGCGGCTGGCCGGCCAATGCCAATCGCCAGCCCTTCAACACCCAGCCGTGCGGCGTGAACAGCGCGACCACGTCGAAAAACGCCGGCATCCCCGGAATCCCCACCGTGAACAGCCCACCGAGCATCCCGAATGCGGTCAGCCCGCCGCCCAGCACCGGCCCGGCCTGGCGCGAGTGCTTGACCAGGGCGATCAGCAGCACACCCAACCCCGCCGCCGCAACGACCTGGGCGACCAGCGCCAGCAGCGCACTGTCGGCGCGCCCCCAACGGATGCCAAAGGCCAGCCCGGCAAACAGCATCAACGCCGCGCCCTGCACGATGACGGTCAGGAACACCGCCAGGAACTTGCCGCCCAGAATGACGGTGCGGCCGGTCGGCGTGATGAACAGACGCGCCAGCGTGCCTTCTTCGTGCTCACGCAGAATCGAGGTCATCGCATAGGCGGCCGTGTAAAAGGCGAAGAAGATCATCTGCCCGGCCATGGTCGCCGCCAATGTCTGGCTCATCGGCGCGGCCGTTTCGTCCACGCCCGGCGCGACCAGGCGCAAGGCCGCTTCGGTGGGATGGTCTAGCCGGGCGCGCTGAAAATCGGTGTACCAGGTCTGGTACTGCGCGATCAGGGACGAAATCTGCGCCGGAGTAAAGGCCAGCCCGTGCGCCGCGTGCCGCTCCTGGACGACCTGGATGGCGATGCGGCCGCCGGTGAAGCCGTCCAGCAGCGACGTAACCATGCCGCCGACCACCTGTGGCGCCAGGCTCAAGGTGGGATCGTGCAAGATGACGACGGCCATATCCGGCGCGCGTTCGCCGGAGAGCGCCGCCGCGCTCAGGCCGGCCGGGATGAGCACGGCCACGCCGATCTCCTGACGGTCGAGGGCCGCGCGCGCGGCGTCGGCGTCGGGATACATCCGCGTCGTCAGCCAGTCGGCCACGCTCGCATCGGTGAACATCTCGACCAGCGTCTGTCCCAGGTTGAACGGCGCATCGGCAGACGGCGCATCCGCGTTGACCAACCCCACCTGAATGGCCGGCAGGTCGGGCTGTTCGCGGCTCATGCCGCCAAACGCGAGATAGATCAGCCCGGTAATCAACAGCGGCGCGGCGATCATCATCCCCACTGCAAACAGGCTGCGAAAAGAGCGAAGCATATCTTTGAGCGCAATGTCGATCAGTTTCATTGGATCATCCCTCAAGGCGTAAAACGTAAAACGTGATACGTGATGCGTGATACGTGATGCGTGAGGCGTGATTTCACGTTTCACGTCTTCACGTTTCACGTCTCAGTCCCTCAACGCCCGCCCGGTGAGGTGCAAAAACACCGCTTCCAGGTTCGGCTCGCGGATGTCCACGCCGGTGATGCGCGCGCCGACGGCGGTGGCCGCCTCGAACAGGCGCGGCAAGACGCGGTTGCTGTCGTCTACCAGCACCGTCACGACGCCATCCAGTACATCGGCGCGCGAGACGCCTTCTACCTGCCGCCAGGCGGTCAAGACGCGCTCCGCGTCCACGTTCAGGGTCAGGTCAATGCGCGTCTGTTCGCCCACCAACCGGATCAACTCGTCGTGGGTGCCGCAGGCGATCACCTGGCCGTGATCCATAATGGCGATGTGGTCAGAAAGCTCGGCGGCTTCTTCCATGTAGTGGGTGGTGTACAGCACTGTCATGCCCTGGCGGTTGAGTTCCTTGACGTTGTCCAGGATGTGGCGGCGGCTCTGCGGGTCAATGCCCACCGTCGGCTCGTCCATGATGATCACCTGCGGCTTGTGCAGCAGCGCCGCGCCGATGTTCACCCGCCGCTTCATCCCGCCGGAGAATTTGTCCACCCGCCCCTTTTGGCGGTCGGTCAGGCCGATGATCTCTAACACCTCGTCCACCCGCCGCCTGAGGGCCGCGCCGCGCAGTCCGTACATCTTGCCCCAAAAGAGCAGGTTCTCGCGCGCCGACAGGTCGGGATAGAGCGCGATGTCCTGCGGCACCACACCCAGGCAGGCTTTGGCCGCCTCCGCTTCGCGGCGGATCGAGTGGCCCATCACCAGAGCATCCCCCTCGGTGGGCTGCAGCAGGCCGGAGAGCATGGAAATGATGGTGCTCTTGCCTGCGCCGTTCGGACCGAGCAGGCTCAGGATTTCTCCCCTCTGCGCGGTCAGGCTCACGCCTTGCACGGCGTGCAGGTCGCCAAAGCGTTTGTGCAAATTTTGCATTTCGATAGCCAGCGTCATCGTTTTTTCTCCTCGTAACTGCTCATCCTGCCCGCGCGTCACCAACCGGGCTATGGCCCGGCGGGCGTGGGCGAATCGTCAGTGGATCGAGCAGACAGAAAAAACGGCTTGTTCAGCCGCGCTTTTCGCTGGCCTGCTCTGCCAGCCAGTCTTTGATGCGCTGCTCGATGGCATCGCGCGCCTGGCGAAAGGCGCGCAGCTTCTCTTCTTCACTGCCCTGCACCGCCGCCGGGTCATCGAATGCCCAATGCAGCCGTTGTCCCACGCCCGGAAACGTGGTCGGGCAGCGTTCTTCGGCGTTGGCGCACACGGTAATCAGATAGCCAAAATGCAACTTGCCCATGTATTCGCGGACGCTCTTGGAAGAGTGCCCGCTCATATCTACGCCGGCTTCTTCCATCACCAATACCGTGTAAGGATGCAACCCAGAGGGCTCCAGCCCGGCGCTGTAGGCTTCGAAATGCTCGCCGCCATACTTGCGCAAGAACGCCTCGGCCATCTGGCTGCGCGCCGAATTGCCTGTGCACAAAAACAATACCCTGGTTTTCGTCGTACTTGCCATTTTCTTGCTCCTTGTATTGCTGACCCTCTGCCAGGCCTGATGCTGGCTTGACCGATGTGCTGGGCCTTGAGGGGCGCACAGCCGTGCGCCCCTACCCGGTCTGCCGGGCCTGATGCTGGCTTGACCGATGTGCTGGGCCTTGAGGGGCGCACAGCCGTGCGCCCCTACCCGGCCTGCCAGGCCTGATGCTGGCGAAGGGGGGTAGGGGGAGGGGTGAGCCCCAGCGCCGCGGAATTGCTCGTGCAGAAACCTGTCGGCCTTGAGCGCCTGCCAGTAGGGGATGTCCAGCTCACGGCCTTCTTGTCTGGCTTCTTCGGCGGCGTTGGCGGCGGTCATCACGCAGACAACCCTACCCCCTTGACTCACTCCCCATCATCCTCCGGATGAGCCGCCAATCCCGCAGGATCAGCGGGAAACTGGTCACCAGCCAGCGGGCCGTCTCGCGCAGCAGCGGCCCCATCTCGCCGAAGAAGAAGGGGGCCAGGTTGATCCGGCTCATCGCCAGGCAGACGCGGTCGATCTCCTCGTCGCTCATGTGCGCCAGGCTGGTCATGATCCGGCTTTCGGTCTCCAAGCCGCGCAAGAAGCGCCCGTGGAACAGGCGGTCGTAAGGGGCCAGGCTGCGCGCCGACAGGTCGCCCCCCTGCACGGCCTCGGTGGCAACGCGGGCAGCCGCCTGGCCCAGGAACAGGCAGGGCACGATACCAACGTGTCCGCCCGGCCCCACCGTGTCGCCCACGGCGATGAAGCCGTCGCGCACCACATGCGCGGGCACCGGCCGCAGGGTCATGCGGCAGCCGGCCCGCTGCACGACCTCGCCCCCGGCCAGCAGGTGGCTCACGCGCGGGTCGCGCTGCTTGTACTCCTCCAGGCAGTGCCACAGCGGCTCGTCGGCGTGAACGTGAGGCTCGTCGGCGAAGACGGCCCAGTACACCTCGGCCCGCCCCGGACGGGGGATGACCACCGTGCCGAAAGCGCGCGGCAGGGAGGTGTAGCGCTGTCCCAGCGTGGTGATCTGTCCGACGTCGTCCGCGCCGGCGGCGGGGGCGTCGAGCACCTGGCTGACCACGAAGGCGTAGCCGGCGTCGCGTGGCTGCGCTCCGTACAGCCCGGCGGCCTCGGAGAAGCGGCGCGAGACCCCCTCGGCGGCGAGCACCAGCCGGGCGCGCAGCGGCCCGTCGCGGGTCTGTACGCCGGTGATCGCGCCGCCCTCTTCCAGCAGGCCGGTCACCGGGCAGCCGAAGCGCAGTTCGGCGCCGGCCGCGCCGGCCTGCACGGCCAGCCGGCGCAGCAGGGCCGGCTTGTCAATCACCGCCAGCGGGAAATCGGGGCGGGCGGGGAAGTCGGTCACCAGCGCATGCCCGGCGGGGCTGACGTAGCGCTGGCGGGTCGGCGTGCCCACGATCATGGCGGAGGGAATGAACAGGTCGAGCTCGGGGAAGCGCAACCCCTCCGTCTCCTGCCGCCCGGAGACGAAGCCGGGCAGGGGGGCGATGGCCGCGCCGCAGGGATGGCCCAGGTCGCCGGCGCGGGGCAGCCGCTCCAGCAGGAGCGTATGCGCGCCCAGGCGGGCCGCCGTCCGCGCCGCCATCAGCCCGGCCGGGCCGGCGCCGATGATGATGAGGTCATAAAGAACGCCCATAGTCACACCCTGGCGGCAGTCGCTGTAGACCGCGTGTAGGACAACTGCTCGCCGTTGTCCCACAATCTTTGTGTCCCCTCCGGCTCGGGCCGGTCTCCAGACCGCACCCGGCGCCGCCACGACCGGCCATAGCCTGCTCTCGCTCCCTTCTCGTGCAAAAAAGTGACGGACACCCCACCGGAGGTGGGTGTCCCCTGGCGATCGGACAAGCGGCAGGCCAGCAGGGCGAGCGCCGTCAGAACGAACAGGAGGATCAGCCGGCGTAGCCTGGAGGGGGGCATCGGGGGTACACTCACCTCACCGATACCAGGCTTCGGTCAGGATAGACCATTGTGAAGGCTGAGGCGGCATCAGCAAAGGCGCCAGCCCGGCCAGGCACGATGTCGCGCCGACCCGCAGGTGACGGTCGGCCGCGTGCATGTTCACCCGCGCGGTCAGGTCGAGCGAGAGCGGCGTCGCCGAGACCACACGGTCCACCTTGACCGCCCAGACGTCCGAATCCGGCTCCGCCTGGTGGCTGTTCTCCATCAGCCTGTAGCCGGGCCGGCCTCCGCCGTTGGCGCGATCGGGGGGCAGCGGGACGAAGTAGCGTTGGCGGGAGAGACGGGTGAGCCGCCACGGGGCGCCGGGGGCGACGCCGGCCGGGATGTTGACGTTCAGCGCGTCCACGTCGTCGGGAAGATCGTGGGTCAGCAGCAGACAGGCGAAGCACTGGGTGAACTCGATCGCCGCCCCGTAGTCCGCCGTCTCGCTGCCGGTGAGGTGGTAGGCCGGGTCCATCTCCAGCGACACGGCTAACGCGGGAATGCCGAACGCCCCGCCCTCCAGGGCGGCCCCCACCGTGCCGGAGATCGTCACTTCGATGCCGAGGTTGGCCCCCGAATTGATGCCCGAGACGACCAGCGCCAGGGGGCGCGGGGCCAGCTCCACGACCGCATGCGTGACGGCCAGCGCCGGGCTGGCGTCCACCGCGTAGGCGGTCACGTACGTGCCCCCCACCCACCGCGAGGCCGGCGTGAGACGCCCGGTGACGTCGGGGGGCATCGAGCGCCCCCCGCCGGACCACTGGCGGTCCGGCGCCACGACCAGCACCTCGCCCAGCGGCAGCACGGCCTCCACGGCCGCCCACAGCCCGCGGGACTCGATGCCATCGTCGTTCGTGACCAGAATCAGCGGTTGTTCCACTTCCTGGGCTCCTCTACCTCTGGCATTGCCGGACGTGCTGAGAGGGCCTAATGGGCCGGCACCCAGCCGCTCTCTTCCACGATCCGCTGTCCCTCGTCGCTCAGCGCGAAGTCCACGAACCGTTGGGCCAGGGGCTGGCTCAGCGGCCCTGTCAGCAGCAGCAGCGGGCGGACGAGGCGATACGATCCATCACGGGCCGTTGCCTCGGACGGGAAAACGCCGTCCAGCGCTACCGCGCTGATGGCGGGTTCCAGGTTCCCAAACCCGATGTAGCCGATGGCGCTGGGGTTGTCGGCGACGATGGCGACGACGTCTCCTGCCGTGACCGCGATCTGAGCACGAACGGCGCTCGGCTCCGCTCCGCCCAGCACGATTTCGTCAAACGCGCCGCGCGTGCCGGAGTTTTGTCCGCGCATCACCACCACGATCGGCTGGTCTTCCCCGCCCACCTCGCGCCAGTTGACGATCGCGCCGAGGTAGATGTCGCGCAGCTCTTCCATGGTCAGATTGCGGACACCGTTGGACGGGTGGACGACGACGGCGATGACGTCCACCGCGATCTGGTGCGCTTCGATCCCCGACGCCTCTTCGGCCGTCAGCGCCCGCGAGGCCATGCCGATGTCGGCCGTGCCGGCGTGGACCGCTTCGATGCCGACGACGCTGCCCCCGGCAGCGATCTCGAGTTCCACACCGGGGTACTGCTCCTGAAAGGCCTGTCCCAGGATATCGGCCAGCGGCTGAACGGTGGTGCTGCCGGCGAAGGTGATCCGTCCGGTGAGCGCCTCTTCTGTCGGCGTCAGCGGCTCCGCGGACGAGCGACAGGCCGTCAACAATCCCATCAGCAGAATACCGATCCATATCGCACGCTTCATGATGTCCTCCGCACAGACTGGTATACGTCGGTCATTGGCGCGTTCGCCTCCTGCGGGCAGTTCAGGGGGAGGACGAAGGTGAACTTCGACCCGCGGCCGACCGCACTTTCCACCCACATGCGCCCGCCGTGTAACTCGACCAACTTCTTAGCGATCGGCAGACCCAGGCCAGCGCCCCCCACCCGACGGCTGTTCGGATCGTCCACCTGGGTGAACTCACGAAATATGTCCACCTGTTTCTCTACGGGAATGCCGATGCCGGTATCGCTCACGCTGACTTCGACCAGCGGTTCGACGCGTTCCGTGTGCAGGTTCAGGCCTTCGACAACCTGCGCCTGGACGGTGATCTGGCCCCTGTTGGTGAACTGAATGGCGTTCTCGAGCAGGTTCATCACGACCTGATAGATGCGTTGCTCGTCAGCCCAGATGGCTGGCAGATCGGCAGCGATATTGGCATGGAATGAGAGCGCTTTCCCTTGGGCCAGGTGAGCCGACTCCTCCAGGGCGGAGCGCAGCACTCCCCCCAGGTCAACCGCCTGCCGCTGGAGCGTGAGCATGCCGGCATTGAGCTGGGAGATATCGAGGATGTTGTTGATCAGGGTCAAGAGCTGGAGCCCCGCGTTGTGGATAGCCGTCAGCTCTTGGGCCTGGTCTGCCGTCAGCGAGCCGTCCATGCCCCTGATCAGGGCACGGGAGAATCCGATGATCGTGTTGAGTGGCGTGTGCAGCTCGTGGCTCATGTTGGCCAGGAACTGCGACTTCAGCCGGTCCACCTCGGCCAGGTACGCAGCTTCATCCCGCTGCCGCGCGTAGGCCTGGGCATTGTGTATGCCTGTGGCGATCTGGTCACCCAGCGCCATGAGCAAGCTGGTCAGGGGCCGGGGGAAGGCGTTAGGCTGGGTACTCTGTATGTCCAGGACGCCGATCAGCGACTTGCCGACGATCAGGGGAATCGCAGCCTCGGCGCGCGTCTCCGGCAGCAGGGAGTGGGCGAGGTACACCGCCACATCCTTCACATCCTGTACGAAGCGGGGGCTGTGCGTGTCGGCGGCCAGGCTGACCAGCGACTTGGAACCGATGACGATCTGAAACCCCTGCTCTTTGAGCATCTGTCCGGCCGGCCCCGTTCCCGCCCGAAAGACTGCCACGCCGGAACCGGGTTCGACGAGGAAGATGGACACGAAGTCGAACCTCAGGCGTTCCTGGATCAGCCGCACCGACGTCTGCAGCACCGTCTCCAGGTCCAGGCTGGAAGAGATCGCGCGGGCGATCTCGGCCGCCGTGGAAAGCTCGTGCGTGCGCGCCTCCACGCGGGCCCCCAGATCGGTGTACAGGCTGTGCAGGTCGGCGACCATACTGTTGAAGGCGCGGATCAGTTGGCCGATCTCGTCGTCCTGGCTCACGCCGAATGGACGATACCGCTCAGGCATCTGCACGGATTGCCGCAGGTCACCGCCGGCCACAGCGACGGCGGCCAGGGAGAGCTGGTGTATCGGCTGGGTGATGGAGCGGGTGACGACTGCGCTGAGTGCGATCAACAGCAGCGTGGTGATCAAGGTGCTGCCGACGGTCACGAGCAGGCCGGTGGTGGTGACCTGGCGGATGTCGTCAATCGAACGAGCCAGCACTATCTCCACCGGTGTGCTGCCCAGCTCCAGTGGCAAGCGGTACAGGTACAGACCGCTATCGCTCTGGGGATCGAGCCGGAGTTCCTCGCGGCTGGCGATACGCGTTTCCCCATAGATCAGCGCCAGGTCGGAGGGAAGGTGGTACTCGGAGACCAGGCGGATCAGTTCTGTCTCCAGGTCAATCCCGACGAGGACCGTCCCTCCGCTGTTCGCGATCGGCACGGCGTAGAGCAAGAGCAGACGGTCATCTGCGGCCCACACCGCTACCTGTTCGGGGACGATCTGATCCAGCAGCCATGACTCGCGATACAGGCTGGCGACCAGGAGATTCGCGCGCGCCTGGCCCTGGCGGTCATAGATCTGGATCAGGTCCAGGCCAAATCGGTCACGCACGACGAGGGCGCGGGCGTTGAGCGTGAGCAGCGCCGCCTCCGAGTTCTCCTGGATCGCCTCGACCACGCTGGGGTCGTTCCCCAGTAGCTGGGCGGCTGTGGATAGCGCCTCGACCCGGGCGGACATCGCCTCGGCCACTCGCTCGGCGTCGGCGGCGACCTGTTGGGCGAGGAGCTGGTCACGGGTCAGGGCCGTTCCCGCCACGAACACCAGCGTTGTCACCAGCAGCGAGGCCAGCATCAGGGCGATGATGGGCAGGAGCAGCTTTCCACCGAGGGAACGAGGACGCCAATGGCGAACGATAGAGGACCAGGGAGACCCACGTGCCACACGGCCTCCCTACCAGCAGAAATGGAGTCCCGAGAGTGAAAAAACTGATTTCACACGGCCATGGTAGCATCGAATCTTTAAGCCTTGATTGTGGAACTGTTAATGGGTAGTTAAGGTTGGGTGTAACTGTCAGCTCACCCTCCCGCAGGTGCAGAAGTGACCGGGCAATGGATCGGAGTGGCTATGGCAGTGCGATTTGGGCGGCCAATGGCGCCCAAACCTGCAGGAGGGTGAGCAGTTTTACGCGGGCGCGCCGAAATCGGAAATTGTCGAGGCAGTGAGTGGCGCCGGATGGAGCGGGAGGGTCAGGTAGAATGTAGAACCCCGCCCCTCGACACTCTCGGCCCAGATGCGCCCGCCGTGGGCCTCGACGATGTGACGGGCGATCGAAAGGCCTAGCCCGGTACCTCCGCCGCTGCGCGCCCGGTCGGCTTTGTAGAAGCGCTCGAAGATGCGCGGCAGGTCATCCTCTGCAATGCCCACGCCGGTGTCGGAGATGGAGACAAGGAGACACGGAGACGCAGGGACGCGGGGAGGGGGTGATGTCTCCGCGTCACCGCGTCTCCGTGTCCCGGTGTCTTCCTCTGCCCGCACGACGATCCGCCCGCCCGCCGGGGTGAACTTGATCGCGTTATGCAGGATGTTGGTGATGGCCTGACGGATTCGCTCGGCGTCGGCCAGAACGGGGGGGAGGTGCGGCGGGAGTTCGACGGTGAGCTGCAGCCCGGCCCGCTCCGCCTGGGGGCGCAACCGTTCGACAGGGGGCAGGATGATCTCTTCTGCTGGCACGGCGGCCATCTGCAGCGGCGCGCGGCCCGATTCGATCCGCGAGAGCTCCAGCAACTCCTGGACGATCTGCGTCATCGCGTCCACCTCGGTCTCCATGCGGTCGAGGAAGCGCGGCGCCGCCGCGGTGTCCTCCAGCGCCCCGCCGCGCAGCGTCTCCACCAGTGCCTTCAGCGAGGCCAGCGGCGTGCGCAGTTCGTGAGAGATGTTGCTGATGAAATCGCGCCGCACCGTCTCCAACTGCCGCACGCGAGTGAGGTCCTGTAGGATGACCAGGCAGGCGGAGGAGGTGCCGCCCTGCAGCGGCGTGACGACGATCTGGAAGAACGGCCCCTGGCGGCCCATTTCCACCGGCTCGATCTGCTCCGTGCCTTGCTCGCGGCAGCGCTGCCAGAGAGAGATGATCCGATAGTCGCGGGCGACCTCGGCCAGCGTGCGGCCCAGGGCCGCCTCCGTGTCCGTGCCGAGCAGCCGGGCGGCGGCGGGGTTGATCAGGCGGACGCGCCCGTCCTCGTCGGTGATCAGCGCGCCGTCGGCCATATTCTCCAGCACGGCGGCCAGATGGCTGCGTTCCTCGGTGAGCGTGGTGATCGTCCCCCGCAGCCGGTCGGCCATCTGGTTGAAGGAGCGGGCGAGCGTGCCAATCTCGTCCCGCGTGGTCGGCAGGAGGCGCGCGCCCAGGTCGCCGCCGGCCATGCGCTGCACGACATCGGTCAGTTGGCGCACCGGGCGGACGGCCCGCTCGGCCAGGAGGACGG
>DAOTYW010000341.1:0-8271 GCA_034434755.1 Anaerolineae bacterium
TGGCCGCCCGGCCCTCCGTGGCCGCCCGGCCCTCCGTGGCCGCCCGGCCCTCCGTGGCCGCCCGGCCCTCCGTGGCCGCCCGGCCCTCCGTGGCCGCCTGGTCCGTGACTGTTCTCGAACGCAACAGGGTTTCCGCAACCCATGAGGCGACCGCCAGGGCGATGAAGACGTGTCCGATCTGCGCCGGGACCTCCGGCACCTCCGTCTGCAGGTAGGCGCGCAGGAGGCCGAGGAGGAGGCCGCCGACGACCCCGACCAGCGGTTCCAGGACGGTGCCGACAGCCAGGCCAGCCAATCCGACGAGGATCGCCGCCTCCGCGAGCGGCAGGCGCGTCAGCAGCACGCCGATCCCCGCCGCGAGGAGCAGTCCCAGGATCTCCAGGAGGCGGGACGGCCGTACGACTGCGCGCTGGCCGAAGAATGACCGCTGTCGCAAGGCGGGGATCATAGGCCGAGGCGTTGCCGGAAGTACTCCGCTGTTCGTCGCAGCCCCTCCTCCAGCGGCACTGTGGGTTGCCAGCCCAGCACCTGATGGGCGCGGGTGATATCGGGGCAGCGCACCTTGGGATCGTCCTGCGTCCGCTGGTCGGTCGGGCGGACGGAGAGAATTTCCGAACGGCTGCCGGTGACCTCCAGCGTCTTATGGGCGAACTCCAGGATCGTCATCTCCGCCGGATTGCCCAGGTTGACCGGCTCGGCCTCGTCGGAGAACAGGAGGCGCACCATCCCCTCGACCAGGTCGTCCACGTAACAGAAGGAGCGGGTGCGGAACCCTGCGTCGTAGACTGTCAGCGGTTCGCCGCGCAGGGCCTGGCAGATGAAGTTCGGCACTACCCGTCCATCGTCCAGGCGCATGCGCGGGCCGTAGGTGTTGAAGATGCGGGCGATGCGCGTCTCCACGCCATGGTGGCGATGGTAGGCCATCGTTAGCGCCTCGGCGAAACGCTTGCTCTCGTCGTAGACGCCACGCGGGCCGACCGGATTGACGTTGCCCCAGTAGGTCTCCGGCTGTGGGTGGACCAGCGGATCGCCGTAGACCTCGGAGGTCGAGGCGAGCAGGAAGCGCGCGCTCTTCGCCAGCGCTACGCCGAGCGCGTTGTGCGTCCCCAGCGCGCCGACCTTGAGCGTCTGAATGGGGAAGTTCAGGTAGTCCACCGGGCTGGGCAGGCTGGCCAGGTGCAGCACCGCGTCCAGCGGGCCGGCGATGTAGATGTAGTGGGTCACGTTATGCTTGATGAAGTGGAAACGCTCGTGCCCGGCCAGGTGGGCGATATTGTCCACGCTGCCGGTGCTCAGGTTGTCCATAGCGATGACCTCGTGACCGTCGGCCAGCAGACGGTCGCAGAGGTGGGAGCCGATGAAGCCGGCCCCGCCGGTGATCAAGATGCGCATAGGTCCTCCTATGGCTGTCAGGCGTGGGGAGATTATACCGCCGCCGGTCGGAAAGCTCAAGCTCGCTGTGCGAGGGGTGTTCGCAGCAGAAGGGATTTGGGCTACTGGGATTTGCTGTAACTGTCTACCCTTTACCAGGCCTGGTGCTGGCAGGGCCGGTGTGCCGGCTCCTCACCCCACCCCCTGGCCCCCGCCTCTCTCCCGCCGGGCGGGAGAGGGGCGGGGGTAGGGGGTGGGGTGAGGGCTCAGCGCCGCGGACGGTAGGCAGTTACGATTTGCTTCGAACTTCCGCGAGCAGGAAAGGAGAGGGGGCTGGGGGGTGAGGTGAGGGGTAGGCCACGCCATCGGGCCTGACAGAGGAGTTACCGCCGCTGAGCCGTTACCGCGTCGGCGAAAGCGGCGAACGCCTCTTTCCCGTAGAGGCAGAAGACCACCCGTTGCAGTCCCGTCTCGCCCTCCAGGTAGGCGATAGCGGCGCGCACCATGACGCCGGCCGCTTCCCGCAGCGGGTAGCCGAAGATGCCGGTGCTGATCGCCGGCAGAGCGACCGACCGCAGGCCATGTTCGTCGGCCAGGTGCAGCGCGGCGCGCACTGCCGAGGCGAGCTGTTCGGCGCAGCGGGGGGAGCCGTCGTAGACCGGGCCGACGGTGTGGATGACGTAGCGAGCCGGGAGTGCCCCGCCGGAGGTGATCGCCGCCGAGCCGGTCGGCACGGGGCCGTGGCGACGGACCCACTCGTCGCTCTCGCGCTGGATCGCCGGCCCGCCGCGACGGGAGATCGTCCCCGCCACCCCGCCGCCGTGGGCCAGGTGCTCATTGGCTGCGTTGACGATGGCATCGGTATCCAGCGTTGTGATGTCGCCCTCGATCAGTTCCAGAGCCGTGTGGTGAATCTGAACGCGCATGCTGGCCCTTCAGTGGAGGGGTTTCTTGATTGCCACGGTGACGCGGATTTTTGTGCCCGCCGTGTCCCTGGGATGCATCGCGATGCTGCGAGGCGGGCAGAGGGGACCGACGGTGGGGGGCGGCGTCTCCGTGGGGATGGGGGTAGATGTCGGTGCGGTTGTCTCCGTGGGGGTGGGGGTGGACGTCGGCGCAGTCGTCTCCGTGGGTGTCGGTGTCGCCGTCTCGGTCGGCGTTGGGGTTTCCGTCGGCGTCGGGCTGGGCTCCATGGTGCTGGTGACGGTTGGGCTGGCCGTGGGCGTGGGCGACGGCGTGAGCGTGGGGGTCGGCTCCCACGTCGGGGTGGAGGTGACCGTCGGCCCGCTCGTCGGCGTGGGCGTGGGGCCGCTCGTCGGCGTGGCCGACGGTGTCGGGGTGCGCGTCGGCGTCCGCGTGGGGTAGGGGGTGGCGGTGGGCAACGGCAGTGGGTAGGCGGGCAGGTAGAGCGGCTGGCCGACGCGGATCGTGTAATCGTGCAGGCAGTTGGCCCGGCGGATCGCCTCGATGGACACGCCGAGCCGGTAGGAGAGGTTCCATAGCGTGTCGCCGGGCTGGACAATGTAGCGCACCCAGCCCGACGGCGGGCCGCAGGGGATATAGGTGGGCGTGGCGAAGAAGGCCGGCGGGAGGTAGATGACGCGGCCCACTTCGATCATATCGCCTGAAAGACAATTGGCCTGCTGCAGGGCGAAGGGGGTCGTGCCGGCGCGCCAGGCCAGGCTGTACAGCGTATCGCCGGGCTGGACGCGGTACGATAACCATCCGACGGGCGGCGGGCAGAGGGGATAGAGTACCGAGGGGACAGTCGGGCTCGGCGCGGGTGCGGTGGGGCTGGGTGAGGGAGTGGGATAAGGCGTCGGTGGGACGGTGGCTGGCGGCGTGGTTGGCTGGGGCGGCGGCGGGATGAGCGTCACCTCGGCGACCGGCGTGGAGGGGCGCGGCCCGGCGGCGCGATCGGCGGCGGGCAGGAGCAGCGTCCCGATGACCAGTGCCCCGGCCGTCAGAGCCAGAAGCATCCCCCAGGCGATCTGGCGCAACCCGATGGGCAGTTGCCCGCCAGGGGACGGTTGCCGGTTCACGTTCAGCCCTCCGTCGCCTGGGCGGCTGGGGTGAAGGGCAGGATAAAGTTGAACGTGCTACCGACGCCCATAACGCTTTCTACCCAGATCCGCCCCCCTTGAGCCTCCACCAGCGACTTGGCGATCGCCAGCCCCACACCGGTGTCGCCCAGGCCGGGGATCAACGGGTTATCGGCGCGGTAGAAGCGCTGGAAGACGTGGGGCAGGTCCTCGCGGGCGATGCCTCCGCCGGTGTCGGTGACCGAGATGAGCAAGTTGGACATCAGTTGTTCGCGTCCTTCTTCCAGGCGACTGGTGATCAGCACCTCGCTGCCCGGGCGCGAGCATTGGCAGGCGTTCGAGAGCAGATGGAGCATGATCTGGTAGAGGCTGTCGCGGTCGGCCGGGATGCGTGGCAGTTCCAGGGCCATGTCCAGCCGCACGGTCAGGTCGCGCTCGCGGAACTGTGCCGACAGCCCCATGATCGCCTCTTCGATGATCGTTGTGATGTCCACCGGCTCTGGCGTTAGCTCGATCCTCCCTTTGTCGAGGCTGGTGATCTCGATCAGGTCGTTGATCAGGCTGTACAGCCGTTCGATGTTTGCCTTGATCCGCTGGATGAACTTGCGCTGCCCCTCGCCCAGGATGCCCACCGACTCGCTCATCAGCAGGTCAGTGTAACCGATGATGGAGGTCATAGGGGTGCGCATCTCTTGGGTGATGGATGTGATGATCTCGGGCTCAGCGACCGGGGGATGAGAGGCCTGGGGCGGTGCTTCCGGCGCCGCCGGCTGCGCCTGGAGGCCCCGCGCTCGCTCTTCCCACTGCGCCAGCTCACGGGCCAGGTGATCGCGTTCTTCGATGGCCTGGCGCAGCTCTTCCTCATACAAGGCGACCGGCGTGGCGGTGGCCGTTGCCAGTTCTTCCTCGCGGAGGCGTACCAGTTCGGCCAGTTCGCGGGTGCGGATCCGCTGTTGTTCGGCCTGCTGTTCCAATTCGGCGGCTCGACCGGCGAACTCCTGCACCTCCCGGCGAGCCTGTTCGAGTTCGCTCTCCAGGACAGCGATGCGCCGCTTCGACGTTTCCCCCTGCTCGCCCATCGCGGCAGCCAGTTGGTCGCGCTCCTGTTGCAGGAGTCGCCAACGCTGAGCCCGCGCCAGGGCCGGGGCTGTGGCCTGTGCCAGCAGGCGGGCCTGAGCGACTTGCGCAGTGGAGAACTCGGGCCGCCCGGTCGGGTCGGCCAGGAGCAACATGCCGATGACCGATTCCCCGTGCACCAGTGGCTCGATGCGCAATGGACCGTTGGCGTGGAGGCCCAGCCGGTGCAGTAGTGCCGTCGCTCCGGGGTTGGCCGCGACGATGGTTTGTTGGGGTTGGCGGGTACGGACGACCGCGTCCAGCAGGGGATGTTTCTTCAGCGGAAGGATGGGTGTGGTGGGCCGACCGGCAGGCTGGGTGGCGATGATCCGCACGGCGGCCTCTGTCCCGTCTGTGGACACGCCGACGGCGGCGACGGCCACGTCCAGGTGGCGGGCGAGCTCCGGCAGCGCGGCGGCCAGCGCGGCCTGCGGGTCGTCGGCCTGCGCGATCCGCTGGGCCAGTCCGACGAACGGCTCCGTCGCGGCAACGGGGATGCCCGTGGTCGCCGGGGCGTAACGGAGGGCTTCCTGGAACCCCTGGGCGGTGACGAGGGGGATAGCGATCAGGTTGGTCAGGCGGACGAAGCCAGCCAGGTGCGGGGCGTCCGTGGGGAGGAGGGCCTGGGCCAGGTGGCCGGCCAGCCAGGTCAACAGGGCTGCCGCCAGCAGCCCCAGGCCGGAGCGTGGCCAGATCAGCAGGGCCAGCAGGGCGAGGGCCGCCAGAGCGATGTCAGTGGCCTCCCACAGCGGAGCCTGCCAATAGGTGTTGTACTCGAACCCGACTGCCTCAGCGGGGGGCCAGGTCACAGCGCAATAGGCGTAGCCCAGCGCGGCAGCCAGGATGGCCGCGCTCAGCAGACCGATGCCCAGGCGGGGGTGCTTGCCAGCCAGGGGCAGGAACGCCCAGGCGGCCAGCGGGATCAGCAGCAGATCGCTGAACCGCTCCAGCGGCGGCAGGATCGCCGCCGAGGACGCCGCGCCGCTTCCGACGATCGCGCTGGCGCCGATGAGCAGCAGGCGGGTTAGCAGCAGCCCTGTGGCGGCCCCCAGTATGCGCCCCGCTTCGGCGGCCCGCTCGCTGCGCCGCCGGTGGCCCCAGGCTACGGCGAGGAAGATCTGAAGCGTGAACAGCAGGGCAAGGTGATAGTAGAGGTCACCCGGCGGTGTCAGAAGGTGATCGAAGATCTCCTGCACACCGACCATTATACCACGTCCTGTTGACGAAGGGAACGGCTAGGAAGGTGACATGCGCGCGGCGACGTCCACATCGGGGTATTCCTCTGCGGCTGTCAGCCCAATGGGACTGCGTCGGCGCGTGGGCAGTAAGATACTGAATGCACTGCCCTTGCCGACGGCGGATTCGACCCAGACGCGGCCGCCGTGGGCTTCGACCAACGATTTGACGATCGAGAGGCCCACGCCCAGGCCGCCCGCCTCGACTTTGAGCGGGTTGTCGGCGCGGTAGAACCGTTCCCAGATGCGGTTCATCTCCTCCGGTGGAATGCCGACGCCGGTGTCCGTGACCCATAGCTGGCAGAATGCTGGCTCGTCCTCTTCGTTGTCCCGCAGTGCCGCCGCGCCGACGGTCAGCCGTCCGCCGGGGAAGGTGAACTTGATGGCGTTGCTGACCAGGTTCGCCAGGACCTGGCGGATGCGGGCCGGGTCGGCTTCGATCATCGGCAGGTTGTCCTGCACTTCCAGCGTCAGGCTCATCTGCCGCTCGCGGATCTGCGGTGCGAATGCCTGGATGACCTCGCGGATAGCCAGATGCAGGTCGGTATCGGCATACTCCAGTTCCAACTGCCCCCGGTCGGCCTCGGAAAGGGCGATCAGGTTATTGGCCATCGCGATCATCCGGCGGGCGTTGTCGTGGACGATGCGAATGAAGTGGGACTGGGTATCGTTGAGCTTGCCGACCATGCCGTTGTAGAGGAGCTCGGCGTAGCCCAGGATTGCCGTCAGGGGGGTACGCAGTTCGTGGGAGATGGTGGCGATGAAGTCGCGCTTGGCCCGTTCCGCCTGGACTTCGCGGGTCACGTCGCGCATCACAGCAACCAGGCCCACTCGTTCGCCGGAGGGCAGGCGCACGGGCGCCGCGTTGACGTGAATATTGCGGCCCTCGATCTCGAAGAGCGTCTGCAGAGGGGCAGCGGTCGTTGCTAACTGATGCAGGGTGGTGCGCTGTTCGCTGGTCAGCGCTTCCAGCGCCTGTTGCAGCGGCTGGCCGAGGATCTGTGGCCGTGGGATGCCCAGGATGCTCTCGGTGGTTGCGTTGACGAGGATGGCCCGTCCCTCGGCGTTGGTGACGATCACGCCCTCGGCAATGCTCTCCAGGATCGCCTCCCGTCGCCCGGCCTCTTCTTCCTGGGTTTTGAGCATCTCGGCCAGGTGGCGCGCCTGTTGATCGAGGCGGTGGTAGAGGCGAGCGTTGTCAATGGCGGCGCTGACCTGGGTGGCGATGGAGTTGCACAGGCGGGCTTTCTCCTCGCCGAAGGGCTGATGGCGCTGGTCGTTGACCACGACCAGCGCGCCGAGGGGGCGCCGGCGGCGGATGAGGGGTTGAATGATCGCCGGGCCGCTTTCCTGACTGCCCAACGTGGCGCACAGGCTGTGCAGTTGGGCGGCACGGCTTTCTACATCAATCACGATCTGCCGCTGGCGCTGGATCGCGTGGGCCAGCAACGGCTGTTCCACTGGCGAGATCGGCGGTCCTTCCTGAGGGGCGCGGCTCTGCAGGACGGCGTATTGAGCGACCAATTGGAAGTTGTTCGTCTCCTCGTCCACCAGGAAAATCGCCGCCCGGTCGGCGTTCAGCGCGCCGGCGATGCTCTCGACAACGTGGCGCAGGACGATGTCCAGGTCGAGTGACTGGCCGATGGTCTGGCTGATCTCAACCATCGAGAGCAGTTCCTGGGTCTGACGCAACGCACCGTCGCTGAGCGTCTCCAGTTCCTGCCGATAGCTCCACAGGTCCTGCAAGGCCGACCGGTAGACGGTCACTGCCAGCAGCGGGTAGCCCAGCAGGTTGATGATCCGTCCCAGCCCGACTTGCTCGAACAGGATCAGTCCATTGCCCACGGCGAGGAAGGCGAAGGCGATAGCGGGGAGGGAGTAGCCCAGCCGCTGACTGTAGAACAGGAGCATCGCGGCTGTAATGATGGCGATCAGCGTGGCCCAGGCATCCCATACGGTCTGCTGGCCGAAGGCGGCGTACTCGAAGAAGGGCACAGTCTCGTGCATCCGCAGCCAGCCGGGCATGAACGCGGCGGTGACCACGGCGATCAGGGCGAGGCTGCCGAGCAGCCCCAGCCGTCCGATCCGCCGCCCGACCAGCGGGGAGAGGAAGGCCCACCACATCAGCGTCAGGCTGACCACCTCCAGCGCGTAGAGGAGCGGCGCGAGCACCGTGTCGCCCAGCGGGCTGGCGATCAAGAGAGGGATGCGCAGGATCAGCAAGAGGAGGAACGCCCATAGGATGCGTTGCTGATCGGGGTTGCGCGTGTGACGGTACTCGATCAGGGCGATGCCCGCCACGGCCTCCAGGGACAGCAAGATCAACAGGTGGTAGACGAATGCACCTGGCCCCGTGCTGAGCAGATTCAAAAGCGCCGCGATGGTTTGCATGCTTTCCTATCCGTGAATGCCATTATACCATATTCCTGTCCCAATGGCAGAATCCACTCTCCCTCGTAACTGCCTACCGTCCGCGGCGCTGAGCCCTCACCCCACCCCCTACCCCC
>DAOTYW010000342.1:0-4623 GCA_034434755.1 Anaerolineae bacterium
ATCCGCTGGCGCGGCGGCGCGAGCCGCTGCATGGCGGGCAGCGCCTGGGCAAGCCACTGCCCCACGTCCCGCGCCGTCAGGTCCATGGTTAGCGCCACGCCGGTGAGCAGGATGACGACCAGCAGCAGGGCGGCGACCCACGGCCCGGCGAGCGAGCGGATCAGGTGGGCGATGGCCCAGCCGACCAGCCCGCCGCCCCAGCCGCTCTCCACCAGCCCCCACGGGTCGCTCCCGCCGACGATCAGGTGGGTCAGCGCGAGCATGCCAAAGAAGACCAGCTCCAGGCCGACAATCGGTCGCCAGCGCCAGACGACGGGCCGGTCCAGGTGGTGGAGGAGGATGAGGATGCCGGCTCCACCGAGGGCGAAGGCGACCGGAATGATCCCCCAACCGAAGACGAACTGCAGAGCATGGACCCAGGCGTCGGTCCAACGACCGGAGGTGATGTGCAGAAGGGGCAGGAGGGTCAGCAACGACAGCACGAGCAGGCCCACGGCCAGCGCCTGCTGGGCCGCCGGGCTGGTCAGCCACGTCCACCAGGGCGGCGGCGCCTCCTTCTGCCGGGCGCGGCTGGAGCGGCGCCCGTTCTCGGTCGTGCGACGGGTCATCTTGACCTACAGCCCCGCATCCGTTAGCGTCTGGCGCATGCTCAGGCCCAGACGGCGGTGTCGAGCGTCCACAGCGATGACGCGGAGGTGGACGACCTGGCCCTCCTGGACCAGGTCGCGTGGGTGGAGAGAGTCGCCCCCGGCCATCTCGGAGATGTGGATCAGTCCTTCCAATCCATTGTCCACCTGGGCGAACGCGCCGAAGTCCACCACATTGGTGATTACCCCTTCGACGACCTGGCCCACGGCGTAACGCTCCTCGACGTGCTGCCAGGGGTCGGGCTGGGCGCGCTTGATGCTCAGTCCGACGCGCCCACGTCCCTGGTCCACGTTGAGCACATAGACCTCGACCTCCTGTCCGGCCCGCAGGACATCGGAGGGATGATCCACGCGGCTCCAGGAGATCTCGGAGATGTGCACCAGCCCTTCCAGCCCACCCAGGTCCACGAAGGCGCCGAAGGAGCACAGGTTCGTCACACGGCCGCGGCGGATCTCGCCGATGGTCAGGCTGTCCAGCAGCGTGCGGCGGAGATGCTCATCGGAGCGGGTGGCCCGCTCGGAGAGGACCAGGCGGCTGCGTTCCGGGTCCACCTCGATGACGCGCAGGCGGAGGACGCGGCCCACACGCGCCTGTAACTCCGCCTCGCGCTGTGCGTCGTCCATGACGGCGGGGAGTCCGACGACATGGGAGACGGGAATGAACCCCTGGCGGCCGTTCCACTCGACCAGCAACCCACCGCGGTTGCAGCCGCAGATGGGCAGTTCCAGGACGGTGGCGTTTTCCATAGCTTGCAGGGCGAAGCTCCATCCGCCATCCGGAGAGGGCGGAGGTGGGGGCGGGGGTGGGGCGGGTTTCTCGATGGCCATTCCCAAGCCAGCCCAGATCACTTCGGGGTTCAAGGGGGGGCCGGCTGCAGACTTTGCTCCCCTTCTTCCATCAACTTTTGCCAGTACAACTCATCGTACGGTACATCTGCCAACACGTACTCGATCATCATGCCTCCACAGCCCACTCAAACTGAACCAGGCGGAAGGGTAACTGCCTACCATCCGCGGTGCTGAGCCCTCACCCCACTCCCTACCCCCGCCCGGCGGGGAAGGGGCGGGGGCCAGGCGGTGGGGTGAGGGGCCGGCACACCGGCCCTGCCAGCACCAGGCCTGGTACAGGGTAGGCAGTTACGCGGAAGGGATTATATGCAGCAATCGGTGGGTTGTCAAACGCAAGATGGTCGGCGCCGGCAGTGACTGCACGCCGCTGAGGGCTCCTCCTACGGGAGGGTGCGTAACTGCCTACCCTCCCGCAGGTTCGGGCGCAATCTCCACATCGAAGTGCGCCGCAATGGGCTGCTCGCCCTCTTGCCGGCCGCCTTCTAACCTGCGGGAGGGTAGGGGGTAATCATCAAAAAACTCGGCGACCTCGGCGGTCTCTGCGGTGCAAGCTGGGACTTTGTCAGCACCCTCTACGGGAGGGGGGAAGGTGCGGAGGGCGGCTGGTAGCCGGGGCCGTAGCGGTAGGCGGCGCGGCGCGGCGCGTAGCGGCTGATGAAGACGTTGTGGTAGAGCAGCGTCCCGTCGCTGCGGTAGACCCAGCGCTCGACCCGCGCGGTCAGGCCATTCTGAGCTGTCTGCCATTCGGTCACTGTGCCGGGTTCGAGCGTCTCGTCCAGTGTGTAGATCGGCCCGGCGGGCTGCGTCTCGTCGCTCACCTGCGGCCCGGCGATCTCCACCCGCCGCCCGTCGTCGGCGGAGTAGAAGCGGAAGATCAACCGGTGGTCGGCCTCCTGGATCTCCGTCTCGATCAGCAGCGGCGCGGCGCGGTCGTTGGTGAAGCGGAAGTCCAGCAGCGGCGCGTAGACGGTGGCGTCGAAACCGGGGCCGTAGCCGCGCAGCTCGTAGTAGCCGACCCGCTGGTAATGGTACCAGCGCTCGACGATCGGGTAGCCGCCCCACAGGGCGGCGCGGAAGGCGGTGGTGGAGACCTGACAGACGCCGCCGCCGATCTCGACGGCCAACTGCTCGCCGGCGGTGACGTAGGCCTCGTCGTAGCCAGCCTCGGCGCTGATCTCGCCCAGGATCGTGTTGAAGGAAAAGGTCTCGCCGGGGGCGATGATCAGCCCGTCGAACTTGCTGGCGGCCAGACGGATGTTGTGATCGCGCCCGGATGGAGAGCCGATGAAGTACGAGTCGGCGGTGACAACTCGCTCGCGGATGCCCAGCGCCTCGGCGGTGGCGGTGTCGGGGTAGCGCGGCGGCACGGTCTGCAGGATGAGCGGAGCGACATGCTGGCCGTGGGCGACCGCCGCCTGGATGCTCTGCGCGCTGGCGGCCACGTCCAGCGCCCGCCCGTCGGCGGAGGGGGCGATGGGCACGAGCTGACCGCTGAGGTCGTCGAAGTGGAAGCGCGCGTCCACCGGCGGGATGGTGAGGGTGGCGGTCAGTGTCTCCAGATACGCTTGCAGGCGGGGCGGGTCGAGTATCACCTGTACCTGATCGCCACTGACAGCCGTGGTCAGCATGGCGGCCAACTGCTCCGGGGCGAGCGTCCACGGGCCGGGGTCGCCCTCGCGAGGGTTGGGCAGCACCAGCGTGAACGGTTCGGCCAGCAGCGCCTGGGCCTGGGCACGGGCGGTCTCGGCGTCTCGCACCTGGGCGGGGATCTCTCGGACGACCAGGTCCGCGGCGCCCTGGCTGCTCAGCGCCGCCTGCAGCGCGACCAGGCTTGTCTCCACGTCGAGCTGGCGGCCACTGCGGGCCGCTGTGGCCACGGGCACGCTGCCTTCGATGATCAGGGAGGCGTCGGTCGGCGGTTGGTTGATCTGTCCGGCCAGCGCTTCCAGGTACAGGCGGGCGGCGGCCTCGTCGAAGGAGAGGATGGGGGAAAGGTTGCGCCCGCTCAGCAGCAGGTCGAGGTGATCGAGCCAGCCCTCGGTAGGGCCGCGCCCGACACGGAAGGCTGCCTCGGCGGTCGCCTGGGCGACCAGGCGCACGCCCAGGCTGCGCGCCGGCGCGCCCCAGGAACGCTCCGGCCCGTGCAGGGTCAGCGTGGCCTGTTCCAGGTTGCCCAGCCGCTCTTCCAGCAGGTGTGCCGCTTCCTGCGGCCGCATCCCCCCGACCGGTACGTTCCACACCCGCACGCCAGGGTAGATGCGCTCAGCGCACCAGTACTCGTAGGCCCGCTCCATGCCCAGCAGGCCGAGCAGGCTGAGTAGGAGGGCGGTGACCAGGAGAGAGAGGCGTTTCATGATTGTGATGTGAAACGTGAAGCGTGAAACGTGAAACGTGAAACGTGAAGCGTGAAACGTGAAGCGTGAAACGTGAAACGTGAAACGTGAAACGTGAAACGTGAAGCGTGAAACGTGAAACGTGAAACGTGAAACGTGAAGCGTGAAACGTGAAGCGTGAAACGTGAAGCGTGAAACGTAAATCTACAGTCTGGGATTCCCTTCCCTGTGGTAGAGGACGCGGTCGAGGGCGAGGCGGAACCAGTGGGTGTACTGTTCGGGATGGGATTGCACGTCCTGCTGCAGTTCATCCACGGCTATCCACTTCCAATCGCCGGCCTCGTCCGGGTTGGGAGACGGTGTGCCATCGAAGGCGCCGATGAAGACGTGGTCGTATTCGTGCTCGGAGAGGCCGTTATCCAGCCGGGCCTGGTAGGTGAAGTGGAAAATCTCTTCCAGTTCGCAGTCGAAGCCCATCTCCTCCTGCAGGCGG
Source organism: Anaerolineae bacterium (assembly GCA_034434755.1). Lineage (GTDB taxonomy): Bacteria > Chloroflexota > Anaerolineae > B4-G1 > DUEL01 > DAOTYW01. Next base: position 4,323 of record DAOTYW010000342.1, read on the forward strand.
CGGTGGGCTGCATCCGCCGTGCTCTCCCCCGGTCGCGGGTGGCTGCAGCAGGCGTTGGTCCACAGTCCCGCCGAGTGGTACTTGCCCGCCGCCCGCTGTTGCAGCAGCATCCGCCCGTCGGGATGGAAAATGAAGATCGAGAAAGCTCGGTGAAGCCGGGCCGTGCGGTGAGCGGCCATCTTCTCGGCGACACCGACCTCGGCCCCACTTTCGTCTACAAGGATCACTGTGTCTTCCATAGGGGCCCATTGTATCACAATCTCGCGTTTCACGCTTCACGTTTCACGTTTCACGTTTCACG
>DAOTYW010000343.1:0-14330 GCA_034434755.1 Anaerolineae bacterium
ACTCCGGTGCGGAGATTGCGCCTGAACCTGCGGGAGGGTGAGCAGTTACGAGGAATGTGCTATAATAGTAACCGCGGCCCAGGGAGGTCGGTGCGCGGCGCTCACCGACCGCCGCCGTCTTTCCCAGGCGCCCCCGGCGCGACTCGAACGCGCAGCCTGCGGATTCGAAGTCCGTCGCTCTGTCCACTTGAGCTACGGGGGCGAACGAACAAGAAAGCCGGGGTGTGCCCCGGCCTCAGGGTGAGTGGTGGGACTCGAACCCACAATCTCCTGGGCCACAACCAGGTGCCTTAACCATTAGGCCACACCCACCACGTCGGGCCGATTGTACCACAAAATGCCGGAGGGAGCAACCGTATGGAGGGACCGCCTGTCCGTCAGCACGAGGTACAGATCCTCACTCTGTCCTTTCAGATCAGCGGCAAGCTGGAGGTGATCGGCACGTTCTTGCAGTTTCTCAACGATCCCGTGCGCGATGCCCTGCTCATCTACGAGGCGACCGTCGTCCCCTTGGTCCCCGGCGGACCGTTGCGTCCGCTGGCCCGTTCCCAGATCAGCCTGCGCAAGCCGGAGGTTGTCTTTCTCTACCTGACCGAACCGGCCGGGCGCGCCGAGGTGCGTCAACTGATACGCAAGGAGACGCTGATCGCCTACACCCCCCTGGCGATCCTGCGCGGTGCGTTCAATATGTCTGCCGAATCCCGCCCCACCGACTTCCTGGCGACGATGTCCGCCGACTTCGTCCTGGTCTCCGAGGCGAGCCTGTTCATGCTCACCGACGCGCCGACTTCAATTCCCAAGGAGTGTCCGCTGCTGCTGGTCGGACGGCAGTACATCCAGCTCTACCATCCGCTGTGACCCGGCCCTCGGCCAACCGATAGCCGGTCACGTCCACCAACACGAAGTGGGCTTCGGCCTCCCGTTGCCCATGCACTACCAGCCACCTCTCGACCAGGTGACGCTCGTCCCACATCTCCGTCTCCGAGGCGACCAGCCACACGGTCGAGTGGCCCTCGGTCATCTGCGTCATCTGCGCGGAGGCCTCTTCCTCGGTCATCCGGTACCCCCCGTCTTCGGTGCGGTGATTGGTGAATAGCCCGTCCACCCAGGCGTAGTCTGCCGGCCCGAAGTAGTAATCGAACGTGTAGCGCAGGTGGGGGATCTGGAAGATGAGCAAGTCGCCGGGCCGGTATGCTGCCTCCACGTACCGCGCCGCCGCCCGCATGTCGGGCTTGATCGGCGTGCTGGCCTGGGCGTACAGGTTCGCGCTGCCGATGATCAAGATCGCCGCCAGTGGCAGCAGCGCGTCATAGCGCAGCCGGCGCCAGAGGGCTGCCAGCCCGGCCCCGGCCAGCAGGTAGAAGGCCGGCGCCGTCCAGATCAGGTAGCGGTCGGTGAACAGCGGCTGCCATAACGAGACGAACCAGATGCCGATCAGCGGGATGGCGATCCATCCGACCAGCCCCGCCATCGCGGTCAGGCGGTGCCAGCGATCCACAGGCGCAGGCGCGACGGGTCGCCAGGTCAGCCCCAGCAGTGCCGACCCGCCGCACAGCGCTGCGCCGCTCACCAGCGCCCGCCCGCTGATCCCCGTGCTCCAGCCGTTCAACAGGATCAGCGCCATCCGCACCAGTGTCTCGCGGGGGAAGCCGGTCTCGCGGACCACGAACGCGCCGGGGATCTGCCACAGTGCCAACGGCAGGTAGGGCAGGCTGAGCAGGGCCAGGCTGACCAGCGCCCCATGCCAGTGGGCGCGCCAGCGCGGCCACCAGGTGACCAGCAGGAGCGCCTGCACCGGCAGCAGCAGCGCGCTCCAGACGTGGGTGTAGAAGGCCAGGCTGGTGGCGATCACCTGCACGGCCCACCAGCCGCGCTCCCCGCCCACCGCCGCCCGCTGCAGCGCGTAGACGGCCAGCAGCGCCAGCGCCGGCAGTAGGGTGTACATCTTGACCTCCTGGCTGTACCAGACCAGGTAGGGAGAGAGCGCCGTGAGGAGGGCAGCCAGCGCGCCCGGCGCGCGGCCCAGCAGCCGCCGACCGAGGGCGTAGGTCAGCGCCACGGTCAGCACGCCGAACCAGGTGGAGAAGAAGCGCAGGGCGTACTCACTGACCCCGGCCAGCCCGATCCATCCGCGCAGCCAGAAGAAGTAGAGCGGGCCGTTCTGGTGGATCATCGGCCCTGCCACCTGGGACAGGCGCTGCAGGACCGTGGCCTCGCCGGCCGCTTCCACGGGCGGCGCGGGTGGACAGGCACAGGGTGTGTGCAGTTCCCCCGCCCAGGCCGGAAGCAGCGCCTGGGCCACGGCGTGCGGGAACTGGAAACTGTAGCAGAGCGCATCTACCTCGTCCCGCCAGAGCGACTGGGCGGTCAGCGTCCCCGCCCGCAGCCCGAACGCCAGCAGGCAGAGGATGGTCAGCAGATTGAGCGGATGAAGCGGATTGCTGCTCTTCTGCGCCTTTTGCTCTCTCTGCTCTATCTGTTCCATCCGCTCAACCTGCTGACCCCCCGCGCTCACCGATGATCTGTAGGACCAACCGGCGCGAACGGGGCTGGGTGTCGAAATCGCAGAAGACGATCTGTTGCCAGGTGCCGAGGGTCAGTCGCCTGTCCACGAACGGCACCGTCAGCGAAGGGCCGATCAACGCCGCCCGCACGTGGGCGTGGCCATTGTCGTCCCCCCAGCGCAGGTGATGGCGGTACGGTCGGTCGGGTGGGACGATCTCATCCAGCACCTGCCGCAGGTCGGCGATGACGCCGTCCTCGTACTCGATCGTTGTCAGCCCGCCGGTCGAACCGGTGCAGAAGACCGTCACCGTGCCGGCGGCCAACCCCGACGCCCGCACTGCCCGCGCCACGCCCTCGGTGATGTCCACAACGTCGTCATGCCCCCGCGTGTGCAGATGAAGTTCCTGTGTGATGACCATGTTCCCCGTATCCTGTTCTCTGTGACTGCCTGACAGGGCTACTATAACACAAATCGCCGTAACTGCCTACCGTCCGCGGCGCTGAGCCCTCACCCCACCCCCTACCCCCGCCCCTCTCCCACCCGGCGGGAGAGGGGCGGGGGTCAGGGGGTGGGGTGAGGGGCCGGCACACCGGCCCTGCCAGCACCAGGCCTAGTAAAGGGTAGGCAGTGACAAATCGCCGCTATGAACAAAGCGGCTGGACATTCGGCGGACTTTGGCTATAATCTTCCCCTGGAGGTCCCCATGATCCAGGGTGTCGAGATCAAACGCCTGACTGACCATGCCGATGAGCGCGGGATGTTCCGCGAGATCATTCGGGTGAGCGATCCTTTCTTCCGGGAAGGGTTTGCCCAGTGGAGCCACACCATGAGCCACACGGGCGTAGCCAAGGCCTGGCATGTCCATCGGCGGCAGGTGGATTGGTGGTACGTCGCCGGCGGCACGATCAAGGCGGCGCTCTACGACACGCGGCCCGATTCGCCCACTCACGGCATGGTGCAGGAGCTGCTGATGGGCGATGGTCACCCGCCGATCGTCCTGCGCATCCCCCCCGGCGTCGCCCACGGCTACCGAGTCCTCCAGGGCCCCGCGCACATCTTCTACATCACCTCACAGGAGTATGACAGCAGCGACGAGGGCCGCATCCCCCACGACGACCCCACCATCGGCTACGACTGGACCGCCAGCCCATCCATCAAATAACCACTTGCATACTTGCATACTTGCATACTTGCATACTTGCATACTTGCGCCAGGAGGTGACATGATTGCAAAGACTCTAGACGAATTACTGCACAGCCTGAAGGGCGTCGTCGTCATCGAGGAGGGGCGGGTGCGCCCGCTGGACGAGGCGCGGCTGCGCGGAGCGGTCATGGACGATCTGGTGTTCCAGGCCGTCTTCGCCGGGGACGCGGCTCGCGCCACTGCTCGTTTCCTGCTGTGGGAACTGGGGCAGGAACTCGGCATCCGCCCGGCCTCGATCAACGACCTCTACCGGGCCCGCGGGCGCGGCGAGACGCGGGAAGGGTGGACCGTCCCGGCGATGAACCTGCGCGTCCTCACCTACGACATGGCCCGCGCCGTCTTCCGCGCCGCCCAGGCCCGTGCGGTCGGCGCGCTGATCTTCGAGATCGCCCGCTCGGAGATCGGCTACACCGCCCAGCGCCCGGCCGAGTACGCCACCGTCATCATCGGCGCAGCGATCCGCGAGGGTTTCCGCGGGCCGCTCTTCCTCCAGGGTGACCACTTCCAGATGAGCGCCAAGAAGTACGCCAGCGCCCCCGACGCCGAGCGGAAAGCGGTGGACGACCTGATCCGTGAGGCCATCGCTGGCGGTTTCTTCAACATTGACATTGACTCCTCCACCCTGGTGGACCTGCGCCAGCCCACCGTGCCCGAACAGCAGCGGGCCAACTTCGAGCTGTGCGCCCGCTTTACCCAGACCATCCGCTCCCTCCAGCCGGCGGGAGTGACGGTCTCCGTGGGCGGCGAGATCGGCGAGGTCGGGGGCAAGAACTCCACCGAGGAAGAGCTGCGTGCCTTCATGGACGGCTACAACGCTGCCCTGCCGCCGGGGATGGCCGGCCTGAGCAAGCTGAGCATCCAGACCGGCACTTCGCACGGCGGCGTGGTCCTGCCGGACGGCACTCTGGCGCGGGTCAAGATTGACTTCGACACGCTGGGCCGCCTCAGCCGCGTCGCCCGCGAGGAGTATGGCATGGCCGGCGCCGTCCAGCACGGCGCCTCCACCCTCCCGCCGGAGGCCTTCCACCACTTCCCTGAGGTCGGTACCTGCGAGATCCACCTGGCTACCGGCTTCCAGAACCTGGTCTACGACCACGCGGCTTTCCCGTCCGACCTGCGCGGCGAGATCTACGACTACCTGAAGAAGAACTGCGCGGACGAGTGGAAGAGCGACGAGACGGAGGACCAGTTCATCTACAAGACGCGCAAGAAGGGGCTGGGGCCGTTCAAGCAGCAGTTCTGGACGCTGCCGGAAGCGACGCGGCAGGTGATCGGCCACGATCTGGAGGAGCAGTTCCGCTTCCTGTTCGACCAGTTGGGCGTGGCCGACACCGCCGAGATGGTCGCCCGGTACGTCGAACCGCCGCTGCTGCACAAGGATCCGGCGGACTTCGGGCTGGAGGGGAAGCTGGAAGTGGCCAGGGACCTGGCCGACTAGCGCCCTGGAAGGCCACAGTGTTCTGGGCCCTCACCCCTGCCCTCTACCCTCTCCCCGGCGGGAGAGGGGCGGGGGGCAGGGGTGGGGTGAGGACCCCGCGCCACGGACGGCGGGCAGTCCGTGCGTTCTACTCGGCGAGCGGGAGCCAGGCGGTGAAGGACGTGCCGACGTCCACCTGGCTCCCGACCGTCACCCGCCCGCCGTGCAGCTCGATGATCTCCTTGACGATCGCCAGCCCCAGGCCGGTGCCCGGCAGTTGCATCTGCCGTGGCTTCTCGCCGCGGTAGAAGCGCTCGAAGATGTGCGGCAGTTCCTCGGGCGGGATGCCGATGCCGGTATCTGCCACGGTCACCGTGGCCCAGGCGCGGCTCTCCGCTTCCTGCTTGCCGGTCGAGATCGTCACTCGCCCGCCCTGTGGGGTGTAGCGGATGGCGTTGCTCAGCAGGTTGCCCAATACCCAGGTCATGCGCTCGCCGTCCACCAGCGCCACCGGACCGGGATCGGCCAGGCAGGCTTCCATCGTCAGGCCGTGCTCCCGCGCCAGTACCTGGTAACTGGCCAGGGTTCGATCCGTCAGCTCATTGAGCGATGTCGGCGACAGCCTGAGGGTCAGGCTGCCGGCGTCAATGTGAGACACCTGGAGAATGTCCTCCAGCAGGCGCGCCTGGCGCTCCGCCTCCTGAGTCAGCGCGTCGAGATATGGCTCCCATTGTTCCGGTGGACTGCGGCGTAGCAGGGCGGCGTAGAGCTTGATCGTCGTGATCGGCGTGCGCAGTTCGTGGGAGATATTGGAGACGAAGCGCGACTTCATCCGCTCCAGTGCGCGCAGGTGGCTGACGTCGTGGATGACCACGACCGTTGTTCCCTCAGCCCCTTCGGCGGACACCGGCGCGGCGCTCAATTGCAGGTCGAGCCCCTTCAACTCCAGCACAGCTTCCGGCCGTTCGCTTGCCCGTAGGGCCAGGTCGCGGATCGTCTCGTGCAACTGCCTGGCGTCCTCGACCACCAGCGTGCGGGTGAGCCAGCGCTGGGCGACGGGATTCGCCTGGAGGATGCGACCTGCGTCGTCGGTCACCAGGATGCCGTCGGTGGTGCTGTAGAGGATCGCTTCCAGGCGGGCGTATTGGGCCTGCAACTGGGAGTTCCGATCCTGCATGCGCCGTTCCAGGCTCTCGGCGTAGTTGCGCAGTTCCTGGTACAGGCTGGCGTTCTCCACGGCGGTTGCCGCGTGGTGAACGAAGATCCCCAGCCGGCGAGCATCGTCGGGGCCGAACTGGCCCGGCCGGGTGCCGTTCACGTTCAGGTAGCCGACCGTCAGGCCGGTTACCTGGATCGGCGCGGCGACGAGCGAACGGAGCCACTCCCATCCCTTCATCGGCGTCCATTCGGGATTGTTCTCCGTGTCCGCAATTAGGATGGGCTCGCCCGTCTGGGCCATCTGGAGCAACATCGGGTAGGCGGAGACGGGCATGGAGAAGGCAGCGACCTGCTCCTCCACGCCGAGGTTCTCGTACCCTCGCCAGCGGACGATGCGCACGCGCTCGGCGCCTTCAATGAGCATGATATTGAACGCATCGCCGGCGACGACCCGCTCGACCTGTTCGAGGATATGGTCGAGCACGTCGTCCAGGTAGAGGTTGCTGTTGACCACCGCCGCCGCTTCCGCCAGCGCCTCGGCCAATTGGCGGTGCTTGCGCTCAGCCTGATATAGCCGCGCGTTGGCGACGGCCAGCGCCACCATCGCGGCGACCGACTCGGCTAACTGCAGGTGCTGGGGGCCGAAGAAGGCGGGGCGGTCGCTGCCCAGGTTCAGCACCCCCACCAGCTCTTCCCGGCTGATCAACGGCGTGCTGATGGCCGCGCGGATGTGCTCGTCCATCTGCGGCACGCCCAGCCAGCGCTCGTCCTGCTGAACATCCGCCAGCAGCAGCGCCTGGCGGTGCTCGGCCACCCAACCCGACAGGCCACGACCGACGCGGATGTCCAGCCGGGCGTCGAGCCCCTGGACGGTCGTGTCTTCATGGCCGGAGGCCGCCACCAGGCGCAGCCGGTCGCTGCCGGGTTCCAACAGGTAGATGACCCCCTGCGTCGCGCCGGTGACCAGGCAGATGTCGTCCAGCGCTCGCTGGGCGATCTTGTCCGCCTCCAGGCTCTCCGCCAGGCTGCGGCTCAGGCGGTGGAGCAGTTCGAGCCCGGCGCGCTCCACGGTCGGCTGTTCGGCAGGATGGCCTGTGGGGAGGGCGGCCATCGGAGGTCACGGCTCCTTCAGCGCAGGCAGATGGATCGTGAAGGTGCTGCCCTGCCCCGGTTCGCTGCGCACGGTGATCGTGCCGTTGTGCAGGCGCACCATCTCGTGGGCGATCGCCAGCCCCATACCGATGCCCTGCTGTTCCAGGCGCTCCCGTCCGATCTGGCGGAAGCGTTTGAATATGTGGGGAATCTCCTCTGGGGGGATGCCAATCCCCTCGTCGGAAACGGCGATCTCCACCCCGTCATCCACGGCGCGGGTGGTCACCCATACCTGTTTGCCGCGCCCGTGGGAGAACTTGATCCCGTTTTCCACCAGCCGACCCAGAGCATCGGCGAAGAACGGTTCGAACAGTCGGACCGGCGGCAGGCTGGCGGCGGGCTGGTAGACTATCTGCACACCATGGACGTTGGCCGTCGGTTCATACTTCTGGAGCGTGTGCATGACGATCTCATGCAGATTGTCATGGCGCTGGGCCAGAGTCTGAAAATCCCGCGCCATTTGACCGGTGTCCAACTGCACCAGGATCAGCAGGTCCTCTGTCAGCCGCACCAACCGGTCGGCGCCCCGTTTGACGCCGAGCAGGAAATGCTGGAGGATCTCCGGCGAGAGGGAGGGGACATCCTCCAGAGCCAGGTCGGTGTAGCTGCGGACGTAGGTGAGCGGCGTGCGCAGTTCGTGGCTGAGCACGGTGACGATCTGTTTCTTGAGCTGCTCGAACTCCGCTTCTGCCGCCTGCTGCATGGCCTGCGCCCGTTCCAGCCGTGCGCGGACGGTCACCACCAGCATCTCGGGATCGAAGGGCTTGGTCAGGTAATCCTCGACTCCCAGCGATTTGCCGGCCAGGATGTCCTTCCGTTCTGCCTTGGCGGTGAGGAAGACGAAGGGGATGGAAGCCCATTCCGAACGGGCGCGGACGGCGTCGTAGAGGGCGTAGCCGTCCATCTGTGGCATCATGATGTCGGCCAGGATCAGGTCGGGTCGTTCCTGCTCCATGATCTCCAGCGCCTGCCGGCCGTCAGCGGCGGCGAGCACTGCGTACCCTTCCGTCTCCAGGATGCTGCGGATGGCGTTCAGGAGAGGTTCGTGGTCCTCGGCGACCAGGATACAGGGCTTATCCATGTCCGAACTCCGTTTCGCCGGGCGCGGCCGGCAGGGTGAAGTAAAACAGACTGCCGTGGCCTAGCCGGCTCTCCACACCGACCTGTCCGCCCAGGCGGGTGACAATGCGGCGGACGATGGACAGGCCCAGCCCATACCCTTTGCCGCTCTTCCGGTCGCTGCGGGTCAGCGGGGTGAACAGGCGGGCCTGTTCCGTCGGGCCGAGGCCGCGGCCGTTGTCGCGCACCCAGAAGCGGATCGAACCGTCCGGCTGCGCCTGCGCGCCCAGCTCGACGCGCGGCGGACACCCGCCGTACTTGATGGCGTTGTTGATGTAGTTGACCCATACCTCCTCGACCCACAACGGGTAGCCCATGGCGACTGGCCAGGTGGCGGGCGCGACCAGGGTGGCATGGTACTCCTGGATCATCGGCGCCAACCGTTGCTCGGCCTCGTGGATGATCGCCGCCATGTCGAGGGGGCCGGGCTGGACATCGGCTTTGCGCACGCCGGCCAGGAGGAGCAGCTCGTCCACGATGTTGCCCATCTTGCGTCCGCTGCGGGCGATGACCTGCAGGGAGTGACGCAGCTCATCGTTCACCTCGCTGCTCAGCAGCGTCTCCGCATAACCGACGACCAGGCTCATCAGGTCTTTGAGGTCGTGGGCCACCGTGTCGGCGAAAGCGTCCAGTTCTTCGTTGCGCGCCTCCAGCTCGGTGGCGTAGCGGCGCAGCGCGTCCTCTGCCTGCTTGCGCTCGGTGATGTCGCGGATCAGGATCAGCACCTGGTCCTCGCCGCTGGCCGAGATGCGCGCCTCGAAGTGGTGGGGGGAGATCTCATCGGTGAAGGTCAGCTCGTACTCGTAGGTCTGGATCTCGCCCGTCTCCAGGGCGCGATGGATGTAGTGGAGGGCCTGTTGGGCGATCTGGGGCACCATCACGTCGCCGATCTTCTGTCCGATGAACATCTCCGGCGGCTTGTACAGCTTCGTGTTCTTCCCGGCGTGATACTCCAGGAACACCCCATCGCGCCCCATGACGAAGATCAGGTCAGGGATGGCCCGCAACAAGGCGCTCTTGGTCGCCTCGCTGGCCCGCAGCGCCTGCTCGGCCAGCACCCGGTCGGTGATATCGCGCCCGACGGATTGGAACTCGACCAAGTTGCCGTCCTGGTCGAAGATGGCCCGATCGGTCCATTGCTGCCAGCAGACGGTGCCGTCGGCGCGGACGATGCGGTTCTCCTGGGTGCCGACCGGGTGCTCGCGGGTGAGGGAGGCCAGGTGGCGTTCGACCTGCTCGCGGTCTTCCGGAGGCACGAGGTCGCGCAGGCTGCGGCCCAGCAGTTCCTCGCGCCTGCGGCCCACGTAGCGGTAGTAGGCCTCGTTGGCGAAGGTCAGCGTGCCGTCGGGACGGAAGCGGCAGACCAGCTCGGTCAGGTCCTCGACGACGGCACGGTAGCGGGCCTCGCTCTCCCGGTCCTCTGCGCGTAGCGACCCGTCGTTTCCTGCAGCGTGCCTCTCCTTGGTCGGAGAGGACTGTTGCTCCATTGCGGTTTGCCCTTTCCCCGCCCAGGAAAGAGTGAGAGGGTATGTGCTCAACCCTCCCGCAGGTTTGGGCTCAATGGGCAGCCCGAATCGCACTTCCATGGCCATTCCGATTCGTGGCCCGATCACTTCCGAACCTGCGGGAGGGTGAGCCAAGCCGTTACGAGTGTGTCATGATCGCTGGAGGCTGGATTCGGGTACGCTGATCGCCTGTCCGGTCTCCAGCGGCTGCAATCGGGAGAAGATCAACCCGCTCTCGCCCACGTCCACCAGCACGCGATCGCCGCTCTGATAGTCGCCACGCAGGAGCATGACACTGAGCGGGCTCTCGACGTGGCGCTGGAGGGCGCGCCGCAGCGGACGGGCGCCGAACTGCGGGTCGTACCCCTCGCGGGCCAGCCAGGAGCGAGCTGCCGGGGTCAGCTCGACCTGCAACCCCTGCTCGCTCAGCCGTTCGCCGATCTCGCCCATCTGCAGGTCCACGATTTGCTCGACCTGTGCCAGGGTCAGCCGGTTGAAGATAATGATCTCGTCCACCCGGTTGATGAACTCCGGGCGGAAGACGTCCTTCAGCGCTCGCTCGATGCGGCGGCGGTTCTCATCCTCCTCGCGGCGCTCCTCGCCAGAACGGGTGAAGCCCAGTGAGCCGGCCTTCTCAGCGAACTCCGTGCCGACGTTGGAGGTCATGATGACGACCGTGTTGCGGAAATCCACCGTATGCCCCTGTCCATCGGTCAACCGCCCCTCGTCGAGGATCTGCAGCATGGCGTGCAGTACCTCCGGGTGGGCTTTCTCGATCTCGTCGAAGAGGACGACACGGTAGGGTCGGCGGCGCACCGCCTCGGTGAGCTGCCCGCCCTGTTCGTAGCCGATGTAGCCTGGCGGCGCGCCGAAGAGCCGGCTGACGGTGTGCTGCTCGCGGTACTCGCTCATGTCAATCCGCAGCAGGGCATCCTCGTCGTCGAAAAGGAACCAGGCCAGCGCCTTGGCCAGCTCGGTCTTGCCCACGCCCGACGAACCGAGGAAGATGAAGCTACCGATCGGCCGGCAGGGGTCCTTCAGCCCGGAGCGCCCGCGGCGGATCGCGTCGGCGACGGCGGCCACAGCGGCGTCCTGGCCGATGATGCGCTGGTGCAGCGCCTCTTCCATCCGCAGCAGCTTCTCCGCTTCCGTCTCCATCATCTGGGCCACCGGGATGCCGGTCCACGACCCGACGACCTCGGCGATGTCCTCCTCCTCGACCATCTCGTCCAGTTGGTGTTCCTGCTGCCAGACGGCGCGCTGTTTCTCGAACTCGTCCTGCAGGCGCAGTCGCTGGACCTTCACTTCGGCGGCGCGCTCGTAATCGCGCTGCGCCCCGGCGGCCTCCTCCTCCTTCAGCAACCGATTGATCTCCATCTCTCGCTGTTTGAGTTCGGGCGGGAGGGTATAGAGGGCCACGCGCAGCTTCGCTGCCGCCTCGTCCACCAGGTCAATGGCCTTGTCCGGCAGTCGCCGGTCGGTGACGTAGCGATGGGAGAGGCGCGCCGCGGCGACCAGCGCCTCATCGGCGATGTGGACGCGATGATGGGCCTCGTAACGGTCGCGCAGGCCGCGCAGCATCTCAATCGTCGCCTCGACGGTCGGTTCGTCCACAAAGACGGGGGCGAAGCGCCGCTCCAACGCGCCGTCCTTCTCGATGTACTGGCGGTACTCATCTAGCGTCGTCGCGCCGACACACTGCAGTTCGCCGCGCGACAGCGCCGGCTTCATCATGCTGGAAGCGTCCAGCGCTCCGGAAGCCGCCCCCGCGCCGACGACAGTATGCAGCTCGTCAATGAAGAGAATCACCTCCCCCTGCGCCCGTTGCACTTCCTCGATGGCCGTTTTCAGCCGTTCCTCGAACTCGCCGCGGAAGCGCGTCCCGGCGACCATGGCCGCCAGGTCGAGCTGCACCACGCGCTTGCCCTTGAGGATCTCCGGCACGTCGTCGGAGGCGATCTTCTGCGCCAGCCCCTCGACGATGGCCGTCTTGCCCACCCCGGGTTCGCCGATCAGCACCGGGTTGTTCTTGGTGCGGCGACAGAGGATCTGGATCACGCGCAGGATCTCCTTATCGCGCCCGATGACCGGGTCGAGTTTCCCCTCCCGCGCCATCACCGTCAGGTCGCGGCTGTACTTCTCCAACATGCGGTAGCGCGACTCGGCGCGGGGGTCAGTGACGCGCTGGCCGCCGCGCACCTCCTTGATGGAGTCATAGATGCGCTCCTTGGTCACGCCGGTCTCGCTCAGGATGCGGGCGACGTCGCTGCCCCGTTCGTTGGCGATGGCCAGGAAGAGGTGCTCGGTGGAAATGTAATCGTCGCTGAGACGGTTGGCCTCTTCGTTGGCCAGGTCGAGCACCCGTTTGACCCGTGGGGTGATGAAGACCTGGCCCAGGTTGCCCCGGCTATAGATGCCGGCCTTGGGACTCATGCGCAGGGCCTCATCCACGCGGCTCTTCAGCAGTTCGGTATCCACGCCCAGCACGGTCAGGATCTGTGGGACGACCCCGTCCGGTTGCTCCAGGAGGGCGAGCAGGATGTGCTCGGTGTCCACCTGGGTATGTCCGTAGCGGGTCATCACCTCGACGGCCCGCTGGGCCGCGTCCTGCGCCCGCTCGGTGAAACGATCCATTCGCATCATAGTCCATGCTCCTCTCGTGCATGATTATACCACAAGTCCCCGCCAAAGGGACAATATGCACAAAGCAAGGCAAACGGAGCGGACGTTCGCATCATCCGCTCCATCTGCTCGATCCGCTGACATTCCTTTGCCTGTTTGTCCAATCTTAACCGGCCAGTATTAGAAGAACACTGGCATTGTGTTAGAATTGCCGTACCTGCTCAGCTCATCCTCCCGCAGGTTCGGAAGTGACCGGGCAACGGATCGGAGTGGTCATTGAAGTGCGATTTGGGCGGCAAATTGCGCCCGAACCTGCGGGAGGGTGAGCGGTTACGATATGAAGCAGCATGTTGGGACGAGCGAGTAGCGCAGTGGGGGATTTCGATGTAGAATGGGCAGGGAGCAGAGGAGCAAGGGAGCAGGGGGGAACAATGGAACAGAGCGAGGAGCGTCGGGTGGACACGTGTGACGTAGTGGTCGTGGGCGCGGGGATCGTCGGTGCGGCGATCGCTGCCCATCTGACCCAGGCAGGCCGTCAGGTGGCCGTGCTGGACGCGCAGGGCGTGGCCGGCGGAGCGACGGGCCGCAGCGCCGGCATCGTCGTCGCCGGCATGCCGGGCCATTACCGCTGGGCGGTCCAGTCGTTCGGGCGGGAGCGCGCCCGCGACCTGTGGCGGCTCTCCATCGAGGGCCGCGGGCGGCTGGTGGAAACGGCGCGTCGCCTGGGCGTGCGGGTGGAGTCGTCCGGCAGCCTGGGACTGGCCGTGACCGAGGAGGAAGCGGAGTCGCTGCGCGCCTCGGCGGAGCTGCTGCGCGAGGACGGCTTCGACGCCTGGTTCGGCGCCACCGACCGTCTGGGACGGGGCTTCCGGGCCACGCTGCGCCAGCCGGACGACGCTGTGGTGGACGTCGCCGCCCTGACCCATGCGCTGCTGAAGTCGGCGCCCATCGCTGTCCATAGCGACACCGAGGTCTACGACCTGGAAGCGGAGGAGGAGGGAGTGCGCGTGTGGGCGCGCGGGCGTACTGTGCGCTGCGCGACGGTCGTGCTGGCCGTGGACGGCTACGCGCCGCTGCTGGACAGGACCCTCGGCGAGTGGGTGTCTGCGGGCCGCGCCCTGGCCGTGACCACGGAACCGCTGACCGGGGTCGCCCTGCCCGGCGCCGGCATCGCCGACTACGGTTACGAGTACGCCTGTCCCCTGCCCGACGGGCGGCTGATCCTGGGCGCCTGGCGCCGGCCGCGCGCCGGGGCGAACGAACCGGCCGGCACAGACACCCCCCTGCGCGATGGGTTGGCCCGCTTCATCGAACGCTACTTCCCGGAGGCGAAAGGACACATCGCTTCCCGCCGTTCGGGCGTTGTCGGCCTGACCGCCGATGGGGTGCCCGTCATCGGCCGCCTGCCCGACCTGCCGCGGGTCGTCTTCGCCGTCGGCTTCGGGGCCTGGGGCCTGAGCTGGGCTCTCATCGCTGCCGAGCGGCTGGTGGATTGGATAGTGCGGGAGACAGAACCGGGCATCCTCGCCGTGGAGCGGCTGGGGCGGCCCGAAACGTGAAGCGTGAAACGTGAAGCGTGAAACGTGAAAAGTGAATCACGTTTCACGTTTCACGTTTCACGTTTCACGCTTCACGTTTCACGCTTCA
>DAOTYW010000344.1:0-8265 GCA_034434755.1 Anaerolineae bacterium
TAGGCTTGCCGGCTCAGGTAGGCGTGAACCTCCTCCAGCACGCCGCTTTCCAGGTTCTTCTGCTCATTCCAGCAGGGAATCACGACGGAGAGATAAGGTTGTTCGGTTGACATCGGCGCATACTCTAACACAGAATAGTAGTTTTGGGAAGGGAGGCGCGACACGGATTCCCACGTTCCCGGTAACTACCTGCCATCCGCGGCGACGGCCGTCATGCGCCCTCACCCCACCCCCCTACCCCCGCCCGGGCCAGGGGGTGGGGTGAGGGGCCAGCACACCGACCACGCCAGCTTCAGGTCTGGCAGAGGGTAGGCAGTTACGTTCCCGCGTCAGGTTTCGACCAGCGCCTCGATGTAGGGGGATAGGGAGACGTCGCTCTCCAAGAAAGGCACGCGGTCACGGATGCGTTCGTAGGCGACGGATGTGCCCCGGCCCAGACGCGCCCCAGTCCCCAGCAGCCCCCGCCGCAGGTCCACCCCCTGCGCTGCGCAAAGCAATTCGATCGCCAGGATGCGCTCGACGTTGTCCAGCACGCGATGGGCGTGGTGGGCCGCCGTCGGAGCCATGCTGACATGATCCTCCACGTTGGCCGAGGTCGGGATGGTGTCTACGGTCGCCGGGTGGGCCCAGACCTTGTTCTCCGAGGCCAGCGCCGCCGCCGTGTAGTGGGCGATCATCAGCCCGCTCTGTAGTCCGCCGCGGAGGGCCAGGAACGAGGGAAGGCCACGGCTACAGGCCGGGTCCATCAGCAGTGCTGTGCGCCGCTCGCTGATGTTGCCCAGTTCGGCCAGCGCCAGCTTCATGAAGTCCATCGCCAGTCCCAGCGGTTCGGCGTGGAAGTTGCCGCCGGAGATGACCTCCGCTTCGCCCCGCTCGTCGAAGAACAGCAGTGGGTTGTCGGTGACCGCGTTCAGCTCCGCCTCGACCCGCACGCGGGCCACCGCCACCGCATCGCGCACCGCGCCATGTACCTGCGGCATGCAGCGCAGGCTATAGGCGTCCTGTACGTCACAGGGGTCGTAGCCGCGCAGGAATGTGCTGCCTTCCAGCAGTTGGCGCAGGTGAGCGGCGCAGGCGGCCTGGCCGGGCTGATTGCGCACGGCCTGGATCCGCTCGTCGAAGGCGGCGGCGGTGCCGCGCAGCGCCTCCAGGCTGAGCGCGCCGGCTACGTCCGCCCTCTCTAGCGCCGCCTCCGCCCGCCGGACAGCCAGGGCAGCCAGCGCGGTGGTCATCGCCGTGCCGTTGAGCAGCGCCAATCCCTCCTTCGCCTCCAGCGTCAGCGGACGGATGTCCGCCTGGGCCAGCGCTTCGCCGCCGGAGAGCCACCGGCCGCGGTAGAGCGCCTCCCCTTCGCCGATCAGCACCAGCGCCAGGTGGGCCAGTGGCGCCAGGTCGCCGCTGGCGCCCAGCGACCCCACCCCCGGCACGATCGGACAGACGCCGCGTTCGAGCAGCGCCAGCAGCGTCTCCACCACCTCGACGCGGACGCCGGAGTGGCCACGGCTGAGCGCATTGGCGCGAATGATGATCATCGCCCGCGTCGTCCGCTCGTCCAACGGCTGCCCTACTCCGGCGGCGTGGCTGCGCACCAGGTTCTGCTGTAACGCGCCCAACTGGTCGGGCGGGATGAGGCGATCCTTGAACGCGCCGAAGCCGGTGGTAACGCCGTAGGCCACTTCGCCGCGCTCCAGGATGCGCATGATTCCCCGCCGCCCCCGCTCGATGTGCTGCCGCGCTCCGTCCGCCAGGGCCACCTTCGCCCCATCCGCCACCGCGATCACCTCCTCCAGGGTCAGGTGTTCGCCGTCCAGAACCACTTGTCCAGCCATGCTTCCTCCCATCGTCCATCGTCAACGCTCCGCGCGATTATACCCCGATTCGAGATGTGGTATAATCCTTCCAGGAGTGGGAGATGAGCATTCGTGTCGCCGTCGTCACTGTGAGCGATAAGGGGTATGCCGGGGAACGGGAGGATGTCAGCGGGCCGCTGCTGGCCGAACTGCTGCGCTCCGCCGGCGCGGAGGTGGTCGCCCAGACGATCGTGCCGGACGAGCCAGAACAGATCGCACGGACGCTGATCCACCTGGCAGACGAGCAGCAGGTGGACGTGGTGCTGACCAGCGGCGGCACCGGCTTCACACCGCGCGACCGGACGCCGGAGGCGACGCAGACGGTGATCGAACGGGAGACGCCGGGGATCGCCGAACTGCTGCGCATGGACGGCTACCGCCGCACGCCGTTGGCGGTGCTCTCGCGGGGCATCGCCGGCCTGCGCGGGCGAACGCTGATCGTCAACCTGCCGGGCAGCCCCAAGGCCGTGCGTGAGGGGATGGACGTGCTGGCGCCGATCCTGCCCCACGCGGTGCGCATGGCCCAGGGGGTGGACACGGAACACCACCATGAGAACGAGCACGCCTGAACAGGCGCGGAACGCCTCCTGACGGACGAGCATGTCATCCACGCGGATCCTCGCCATAGACGTCGGCGCCGGCACCCAGGACATCCTCCTCTGGGAAGCTGGCCAGCCGGCGGAGAACAATGTCAAGCTGGTGCTGCCCTCCTGGACGACCGTGCTGGCGCGTCAGGTGCAGCAGGCCACGCGGGAGGGACGGGCGGTGTTCCTCACCGGCAACTTGATGGGCGGCGGACCGCTCGTCAGCGCGCTGAAACGCCACCTGCAGGCCGGACTGCCGGTCTTCATCACCCCCCGCGCCGCGCTGACCGTGCGCGATAACCTCGACCAGGTGCGCGAGCGCGGCTACACCATCGTCGAAGAGCCGCCCGACCGGCCCGGCATGCTCACCCTGCGCACCCGCGACGTTGACCTGCCGGCCATCGCCCAGGCACTGGCCCCCTTCGGCGTGTCACTGCCAGAGACGATCGCCGTGGCGGTGCAGGACCACGGCGAATGTCTGGAGGGCTCCAATCGCCGCTTCCGCTTCGCCCTCTGGCAGGAGTTTGTCGCGTCCGGCGGGCAGATGAGCCACCTGGCCTACCGCGACGTGCCCGCCTGCTACACGCGCATGCGCGCCGTGCAACAGGACGCGCCCGGAGCGATCCTCATGGATACCGGCCCCGCTGCCCTGTGGGGCATCCTGGAGGACCCCGTGGCCGCCGCGCAGCGGGCAGACGGCCTCATCGCCGTCAACGTGGGCAACCAGCACACCATCGGCGTGCTGCTGCAGGACGAGCGCATCCTGGGCCTGTTCGAACACCACACCGCGCTGATGACCACCGACAAGCTCCGCCGACTGGTCGAACGGTTGCGCGATGGGTCGTTGACCGATGAGGAAGTCTACGCCGACCACGGGCATGGGGCGACCATCGGCGCAGATTACCGACCAGGCCGGGGTTTCGACTTCGTCGCCGTGACCGGCCCCCGGCGGGCGATGGCGACCGGACTGGGCTACCACTTCGCCGCGCCCTATGGCGATATGATGCTCACGGGATGCTTCGGCCTGGTGGCCGCCAGTCGGCAAACCTGCGGATATTGAGGCATCCTCCGCTGCCAATCCGCTGACCCTCCTTGACAATTTTGCTGACATCCGTTATACTTATTCTCGACACCCGCCGGGCGGGTTATCGGCCAGCCCGGCAGGAAATCTCTCCAGGAGGTACACAAAATGGCCAAGTGGGAATGCATGGTCTGCGGGTATATCTACGACCCGGAGAAGGGCGACCCCGACGCGGGCATCGGACCCGGCACCGCCTTTGAGGACCTGCCGGATGACTGGGTCTGCCCGGACTGCGGCGCCGGCAAGGACATGTTCGAGAAGATGGACTAGGCGTCGCCGCCGATGACCCGCTATGTCATCGTCGGCAATGGGGTCGCCGGGGTAACGGCTGCCCAGGCGATCGTCAAGGCCCAGCCCGGCGCTGACGTCCATCTCTACTCCGCCGAACCGTACCCTTACTACCGCCGGCCGCAACTGCCAGCCTTCATCGCCGGCGAGGTCGGTGAGGCGGAGATCACTCACCGTCCGCTCGACTGGTACGAACAGCAGTCCATCCACGTCCACCTGGCCCGCGCCGTCGTCGAACTGGACCCGGCAGCGCGCCGGCTGCGCCTGGACGACGGTTCGTCGGCGCCCTACGACCGGCTGCTGTTGACCACGGGCGGGTGGGCCTGGATGCCGCCGGTTGAGGGCGCCGACCGGCGCGGCGTCTTCACCCTGCGCACCCTCGACGACGCCCGCGCCATCCGTGACCACGCCCGCACTGTCCGTCAGGCCACCGTCGTCGGCGGCGGGTTGCTGGGGCTGGAAACGGCGCGGGCGCTGCGCGCGCTGGGGCTGACGGTCACCGTCCTGGAGTTCTCCACCCACCTCATGCCCCGCCAGGTGGACGCGCAGGGCGCGACCGTCCTGCAAAGCATCCTGGAACAGCAGGGCATCCGCGTGCTGACCAGGACCAGCGCGGCGGCAATCGTGGGCAACGGCGCGGTCAGTGGGCTGCGCACTCAGGACGGGCGGGAGCTTCCCGCAGGACTGGTGCTCTGCGCAGCGGGATGGCGGTCGGAGACGACGCTGGCCCGCCAGGCCGGGCTGGCCGTCAACAAGGGCATCGTCGTGGACGAGCATCTGCAGACCAGCGCCGCCGATGTCTACGCCGCTGGCGACGCGGCCGAGGCCCACGGGCTGCTGTACGGCATCGTCCCGGCGGCTATCGAGCAGGCCCGCGCAGCAGCGGCCAACATGGTCGCCCCCGGCAGCGCCGTCTACAGCGGCACCCTGCCCTTCACCACGCTCAAGGTCGCCGGCGCCGAACTGACCTCGCTGGGCTCCTGCACCATCGAGGATGAGAGCCTGGTCCAGCTCCGCCACGCCGACCTGCCCCGCCAGCAGTACCGCAAGCTCGTCCTGCAGGGAGGGCGGATCATCGGCGCGATCCTGCTCAACGAGCGGGAACGGACAAATCCAATCAAACAGCTCATCGAGCGCGGCAGCGACGTGTCGGCCTACGCCGATCGCCTGTTGGATGAAGATTTCGACTTGCGAACCTTACTGTAGGGAGGGAAAGACATGCACAAGATGACCCAAGCCAACCTGGAAGCCGCCTTCGCCGGCGAGAGCCAGGCGCACATGCGCTACATGGTCTTCGCCGAGAAAGCCGAGAAGGACGGCTTTCCTCAGGTGGCCCGACTGTTCCGCGCCATCTCCTTCGCCGAGCAGATCCACGCCACCGGCCACCTGCGCACCCTCGGCGGCATCGGCAAGACCGCCGAGAACCTGGAGGCAGCCATCGGCGGGGAGACCTACGAGGTAGACGAAATGTACCCGGCCTTCCACGCCGTGGCCGTCCTGCAGGAAGAGAAGGCCGCCGCTCGCTCCGATACCTGGGCCTGGGAAGCCGAGAAAATCCATGCCGACCTCTACCGCCGGGCCAAGGCCGCCGTCGAAGGTGGGCAGGACGCCGAGATCGGTCCGGTCTACGTCTGCTCCGTCTGCGGCTGGACCGGCGAGGGCGAGCCGCCGGACGAGTGCCCGTTGTGCAAGGCGAAGAAGGATAAGTTCCTCACCTTCTAGGGACCGACAATGGGCGATCAGACCCGGCGCAACCTCTACGAGGCCTTCGTTGGTGAGGCGAAGGCTCACCGGCGGCTGCTGGCCTTCGCTCGCAAGGCGGACGAGGAGGGCTACCCCGACGTGGCCCGCCTCTTCCGCGCCGTCGCCTACGCCGAGGGCATCCACGCCGACATGCACCTGCGCCTGCTCGGCGAGACGGTCGTGCGCGACACGGAGACGAACCTGCAGACCTCCTTCGAGCGCGAATCCACCGTCAGCGGGGTCGTCTACCAGCGCTTCATCCAGGAGGCCGAGGCAGAGGGGGAACGAGCGGCCGCTCTGGTCTTCACGCGGGCGCGGGACGCCGAGGAAGCGCACGCTGCCCTCTACAAGGGAGCGATCGGCTGCATGCTCCGCGAGGAGCCGTGCGGCTACTCCGTCTGCGAGATCTGCGGCTACGTCGCCGAGGGCCAGCCGCCGGACGAGTGTCCCGTCTGCGGGGCCAAACGGGAGCGGTTCACCCGCGTGGACTGACGCGGAGCAACCACAAGGGGCGCGACGAGAGCATGTTTCCGCCGCGCCCTTTGCGCCCCCGGCGGTTCAGAATGAGCCTATTGCGGCGCCGTCTGGCCGGTGATCGTCATCTGACCGTCGCCGATCTGCACGCTGACAATCACGAATCCGGGCCGTTCGCCGGAGAGGGCCGCGGCGATCTGCTGGCCGATCGTCTCCGTGAGCTGCTGGACGAGCGCAGCGGGCACGGACAACGGGCCGACGACGACCTCCTCGACCGTCACCACGGGCGCGCCGTCCTCGATGGTGATGGTCATGGCCAGCATACAGGGCAGCGCCAGCGCCTCGGAGAACTCCAGCGTGGCGTAGGCCTCGATCCGCCCGTTGCGGAAATAGACCTGCGGATCGCGGATCGGCGACGGCTGGCCCTCCTGCTCCAGCGCAGCAAACCGGTGCGCGACCAGGGAGGTGATCTCCTCGTCGGTGACGGTGATCGTGAACGTGCCTTCCGGCCCGGAGGTTGCCTGGTCGAGCCGTTCGATCAGCCGCTCGAAGGCCTCGTCCGACGGAGTGATCGAGTACGGCGGCTGCGGACCGCCCAACATCGCGCAGCAGCAGCATGACTGGGTCACCAGCAGCAGAGCGATCATCGAGAGCAGAATCCGTGAGCGCATCCGATCCTCCTTGGGGGAAATGGGATCACCTGGATTATAGCACAGACCTGAAACAGGAGATGAACCATGGCCGTATTTACCGCCGTCGAAGCGCTGAACATGGCGCTGCGTATCGAGCAGAACGGACAGACCTTCTACACCGCCGCTGCGGAGAGGGCGCGGCAGCCGGAGGTGAAGGCTGTGCTGGACGATCTGGCCGTGCAGGAACAGCGGCACTACCGCGCCTTCCAGCGCATGCTCGACAGGCTGGCCGTCGAGCCGTCGTCGCTGACCGTGCCGGGGCTAGACGAGTACGATCTGTACGTCCAGACGGCGCTGGACAATGCCCTCTTCGCCGGGCCCGACAAGGCGCTGGCTGCCCTCGACGAGGCCGGCGAGGAGAAGCAAGCCCTGCGCATAGCCCTCGGCTTCGAGAAGGACACGTTGCTGTTCTTCTACGACCTGCGGGACATGATGCGCGAAGCGGAGCGGTCAACCGTGGACGAGATCATCCGCGAGGAAAAGGCCCACGTCCGCCGGCTGGCGCTCCTGTTGCGCTGAGCTCCGCCTGTCGTGTCGAGATTCACCCTCGCTGGCCCCCGCCCCTCTCCCGCCAGGGGGAGAGGGACGGGGGTAGGGGGTGGGGTGAGGGCTCAGCGCCGCGGACAGTAGCAGTTATCAGGAGCCAAGGAAATGAGCTGGACGCGCAGACGGTTCATCCGCGCAGCGACGCTGGGCGGCCTGGGCGCGCTGGCCGCTGCCTGCGGCGCGCCATCCCCCTCCACACGCCCCACCCCCCTCCCCACCCAGGCCGGTCAGCGGGCGCTGACCAATCAGAACCGTCCGGCGGTGAACCCGAACTGGAACGTGCGCTACTTCCGCCGCTACGTCCCGATTGACCACCGCCTCTGGCAGTTGACCGTGGACGGGCTGGTGGACGCGCCGCGCTCCTTCTCGCTGGACGAACTGCGCGCCCTGGCGCGCGTGGAGCAGAACACGCGCATGAAGTGCGTCGAGTGCTGGTCGGCCCGCGCCCAATGGGCCGGCTTCACCTACGACACGCTGGCGGAGCTCGTCCATCCACGCCCCGAGGCCACCTGGGTCAGCTTCG
Source organism: Anaerolineae bacterium (assembly GCA_034434755.1). Lineage (GTDB taxonomy): Bacteria > Chloroflexota > Anaerolineae > B4-G1 > DUEL01 > DAOTYW01. The sequence goes on from DAOTYW010000344.1 coordinate 7,782, forward strand.
AGTGCGCCGACGGCTACCATGAGTCGCTCGCCACTTCCGAACTCGCCCGCCCACACGTCCTCCTGGCCTACGAGATGGACGGCGCGCCGCTGCTAGACGAGTTCGGCGCACCGCTGCGGCTGATCGTCCCGCCGCTCTACGGCTACAAAGGGCCGAAGGTCATCACCCGCATGCGCTTCACCGACCACGAGGAGATCGGCACCTGGCCCACCGCCGGCGCGTACTCTCCCGAAGGGTTCATCGCCGCCGGACGGGACTTCCCGCTCGACCTCAACGAGACCCGTACGATTACCGGTGGAGAGATCACGGAATATTGAGCAGGAAGTTTCGGGTTTCAGGTTGCCGCTTTAGCGGGTTAACCTGAAAGCGGTAACCAGATTTCCCAAGGAGATGGTAACTGCCTACCCTTTACCAGGCCTGGTGCTGGCAGGGCCGGTGTGCCGGCCCCTCACCCCACCCCCTGGCCCCCGCCCCTCTCCCGCCG
>DAOTYW010000345.1:0-2270 GCA_034434755.1 Anaerolineae bacterium
GGAAAGTGGCTGATGTACTTTTGCTCCATCGGGGCGCAGGGCCAGGGCACATCCGCCTGCCCCGGCGCCAGCGGCGCGCCGATGGAGTGGAAGCAGGGGATGAACTGACCGTCGCGGCCCAGCTTGTCCAGCACGCGCGTGCCGACGCGGGTCATCGTGTGCATGTTGCAGACCACGTAGGGGCTGTCGGTCAGCTCGATGCCGATCTTGGCGATGGGCGAATCGAGCGGGCCCATCGAAAAGGGGATCACGTACAGCGTGCGCCCGCGCATGCAGCCGGCGTAGAGGCCGCGCATCGTCCGCTTCAGCTCGTCCGGGGCCACCCAGTTGTTCGTCGGCCCGGCGTCATCCCTGGACGGCGTACTGATGTAGGTGCGGTCCTCGACGCGGGCCACGTCGCTGGGATGGGAGCGGAAAAGGAAGCTGTTGGGACGCTTCCGCAGCGGGATGGCGCTCCCCCTGGCCACCGCCAGAGCCATCAGGCGGTCGTACTCCTCCTTCGTGCCGTCGCACCAGTGGACGTGGTCAGGCTGGCATAGCGCCGCCGACTCGTCCACCCATCGTCGAAGGCCATCGTGTGTGGTTGGAACAGTCATTGCGTTTCAGTCTCCTTGCATATTGCGTGGTGCGTGTGGCGTGTTGCGTGTCACGGAACACGCAACACGCAACACGCATCACGTCTACGGCAGTACCTTCCCCGGATTGAGAATGTTCTGCGGATCGAGGGCCAGCTTGATGCGCCATTGCACATTGAGCGAGGCTGCCCCCAGCGCCTGGCGCATGTAGGGCAGCTTGAAGGTGCCGATGCCGTGCTCGCCGCTGAGCGTGCCGCCCAGGTCGAGGGCGATCTGGAAAATCTCGGCGACCATCTGCTCGACCTTTTCCACCTGCTGCGAGTCGCGCCGGTCGAAGAGGATGTTGGGGTGCAGGTTGCCGTCGCCAGCGTGGCCGAAGACGACGATGGGCAGGCCGTAGCGGGCGCTGACCGCCTTGACGCGGCGGATCGCCTCCGGGATGGCGCTGCGCGGGACGGTGATGTCCTCGCCGAGCTTGTTGGGCGCCTTGCGCGCCAGCGACGGGCTGACGCTGCGGCGGGCGCGCCACAGCGCTGTCCGCTCCGCCTCGCTGCGGGCCACGTCCACCCGGCTGGCCCCGCTCTGCCGGCAGATCTCGGCGATGGCCTCGATTTCTCGCTGTACGCCTTCCTTATCAGTCCCGTCCGACTCGATCAGCAGCAACGCCTCCACGTCCAGCGGCAGGCCCAGGTGCATCGCTTCCTCGATGCAGGCGATGGCCGTCTCGTCCAGCAGCTCCATCGTCGCCGGCACGAAGCCGCGCCGCAGCACGGCGTTGACCGTCCGCCCGGCGTCGTCCAGCCTGGGGAACTGCACCAGAGCGGTGCTGGCATAGGGCGGTTTGGCGATCAGGCGCAGGATCGCCTCGGTGACGATCCCCAGCACTCCCTCCGAGCCGACGAAGAGCTGGTCCATGTTCAGCCCGGTGACGTACTTTATCGCCTTGCCGCCGGCGCGGATGATCCGCCCGTCGGCCAGGACGACGGTCAGCCCCAGGACGTAGTTCTCGGTGACGCCGTACTTCAGGCAGCGCGGGCCGCCGGCGTTGCAGGCGATGTTCCCGCCGATGGTGGATTGCTTGTTGCTCGATGGGTCGGGTGGGTAGAACAGGCCGCGCTTCTCTACCTCGGCCTGCAGATCGGCGGTGATGACGCCGGCCTGGACAGTGGCGGTCATGTTCTCCTCGTCAATCTCCAGGATGCGGTTCATGCGCGTCAACGAGAGGACGATGCCGCCCTGAGCGGGGATCGAGCCGCCGGCCAGCCCGCTGGCCATGCCGCGGGCGACGATCGGTGTGTCGTAGTACGAGGCGATCCGCGCCACGGCCGAGACGTCCTCGTTCGTCTCCGGCAGCACGACCACGTCCGGCAGGTGTTGCTCGAACGTGCCGTCGAAAGAATAGGCGACTTTGTCGATGGGGGAGGTGAGTACCTTCCCGGGGCCGAGAGCTTCTGTCAGTTTGGCAATCACTTCTTCCATAGCGCGGCCTCCCGCCGCAATCAAGATCTCAACCACAGATGCACACGGATGCACACAGATGAACGTCTTTTTGGGGGAAGGACGAGTTCTATCCGCAATCGGTGTGCATCCGTGTTCATCCGTATCTGCTTACCCTACTGCCCCGCGCTTTGACACCTCCCGATCGGGGCGTGCTGTCAACGGATTCTGGGCACGGATTGAACGGAAAGAACCACT
>DAOTYW010000346.1:0-11560 GCA_034434755.1 Anaerolineae bacterium
CCTGCGCAGCAAGGCGATGACGCCGGTGTTGAAGACGTACATGCAGCGCGGGGCCAGCGGCGAGCTGAAGTGGGTCGGCACGCAGTACCCCACCCCCGCCTACGCCCAGGAAGCGGACATGAGCCTGCGTGAGTACGAGGACTTCGTCTACTCGGCCTGCCACTGCGACGATGAGGACCCGATCGCCCACTGGCAGCAGGTCCACGACGAACAGCAGCGGCTGATCGAGTGGCTGGTCGGGAAGCGGCAGGTGAAGGTGAGCGGTCCCAACGCTGACCTGACGCTCTCCATCGCCGGGCGCACTTTCGTCAACTCCGATGGCCACCACAACATGCCCTGCGGCGAGATCTTCACCGGGCCGGTGGAGGACAGCGCCGAGGGGTGGGTGCGCTTCACCTACCCGGCCATCACCGGCGGGCGCGAGGTGGAGGGGATCGAGCTGTGGTTCGAGAAGGGGCGCGTGGTCAAGGCCACGGCGAAGAAGAACGAGGAATACCTGTTGCGCATGCTCGACACCGACGCCGGGGCACGCTACCTGGGCGAGTTCGCCATCGGCACAAACGACGGCATCCAGCGCTTCACCAAGAATATCCTCTTCGACGAGAAGATCGGCGGCTCCTTCCACATGGCCGTCGGCGCCGGCTACCCGGAGACGGGCAGCCGGAACGAGTCCGCCATCCACTGGGACATGATCTGCGACATGCGCGACGGCGGAGAGATCCACGTGGACGGGGAGCTGTTCTATCGCGGGGGGAAGTTCATGGTGTAGGCAGCGGTGTCGGCGTCGGCAGCAGGCAGACCATCGCCTGGCCGATGAGGGTGTGCCGGTCCGGACGCTCCTCCTCCGCCAGCGCCCGCTCCAGCGCCTCCAGCGCGGCGGCGCAATCCCCCGTGTACAGGTAGGCCTGGCCCAAACCGGCCCACAGGTCGGCGGTCGGGGTCTCGGAGAGCAGGCCGGGCGTGCGGTCTCCACTCTCCATCAGCGCCCACGCCTGCTCGTAGCAGACCCGCGCCTCGGCCCAGGCGTCCTGAGCGGCGTAGGCCTGTCCGAGGGTGAACCAGAGCGCTGCCGGCCCCCCCTCGGTCAGCACAGCGACCAGCTCGTCCACGGCCGTGCCCGGCGCGCCGGCGGCGATCAGCGCCTGGCCCCGGTAAGCCGCCGCCAGCGGGTCCTCCGCGTGACCCCCGGCGTACTCCCCGGCCAATTCCAGCAGCCGCGCCGCCTGTCCTGCCGCAGTGGCTGCCCGCCAGCGGGCAGGGAAGAGCAGTTCGGCCAGCGCGGGATCCAACTCCACCGCGCGCTCGTAGGCCTCAAGAGCCTGGAGCGGATCGGCGAAGCCACGGCGTAGCACCTCGCCCAGCAGCGCGTAGGCGGCGCTGCTCTGCGGGTCGGCAACCAGCGCGGACTGGGCATCGGCCAGGGCGTTGCGGGGCGACCCCGCCGCCAGGTAGAGCGCGCCGCGCGCCACATAGGCCGGGGCGAAGGTCGGGTCGAGCGCCAGCGCCTGATCGAACGCCGCCCGCGCCCCTGTCGCGTCCCCGGCGGACTGGCGGGCCACTCCCTGCTCGTAGGCAGCCTGGGCGGTGAGCGGGATGGCAGTGGGCGAGGCGGGCGGGACGACCGATACGGGGGCGGACGTAGGTGTGGGCGACGGCGTTACAGCGGCAGGTGCAGCCGTCGGCGCCGCGCAGCCGGCCAAGACGAGGCAGAGCAAGGTGAGTGATCGAATGCGCATGGTGGGTTGCGGGTTTCAGGTTGCAGGTTGCAGGTTGCTCTGCGAGGCCTGAAGCACCCGTTCCAACACCGCTTCCGCCACTGCCGCTTTGCTCATCAGCGGCAGCGCCTCCACGCTCCCATCGCGCCCCACGATCGTCACCCGGTTGGTCTCGACCTCGAAGCCGGCGTCGGCGGTGGTGACGTCGTTGGCAACGATCCAATCGAGCTGCTTGGCCTCCAGCTTGGCGCGGGCGTGTTCGACGAGCTGCTCACTCTCGGCGGCGAAGCCGACGACCCGCCGGGGGAAACCGGTCGTCGCCCGCAGCTCGGCCACCCCGGCCAGGATGTCCGGCGTGCGCTCCAGGCGCAGGGTCAGCGCCCCGCCCTTCTTGATCTTCTGCGCAGCAACTGCTGCCGGGCGGTAGTCGCCCACGGCGGCGGCCATCAGTAGCAGGTCGGCGCCAGCACAGGCGGTCAGCACCGCTTGGCGCATCTGCTCGACCGTGGTCACCTCCACCCGCTGCGCGCCGGCCGGCGTGGGCAGGTGGACCGGGCCGGTGATAAGCGTCACCTCGGCCCCGCGGTCAAGCGCCGCCTGGGCCAGGGCGAAGCCCTGCCGGCCCGACGAGGGATTGCTGATGAAGCGCACGGGGTCGAGCGCCTCGCGGGTAGGCCCGGCAGTGACGACGACGCGCCAGCCGGCCAGCGGCCCGCTCAGCCCCATCCGCCAGCGAATGGCGCCCAGGATCTCCTCCGGTTCGACCATCCGCCCCTCGCCCTCCAGCCCAGAAGCCATCCGCCCGCGCGCCGGACCAATGAAGGCGGCGCCGCGTTCGCGCAACACGGCGACGTTAGCCTGGGTGGCCGGGTGCGACCACATGCCGGCATCCATCGCCGGGGCCAGCAGCAGCGGACAGCGGGCGGCCAACGCCAAGGTGGTCAGCAGGTTATCGGCTAGGCCGGCAGCCAGCTTCGCCATCGTGTTGGCCGTCGCCGGCGCGATCACCAACAGGTCGGCGGCGTGGGCCAGGCCGACGTGGGCGATGTGCGTGGGCAGTCCCTCGCCCGACCGTCGCCACATGTCCGTGTAGGCCGGGCGGCCGGTCAGCGCCTCGAAGGTCAGCGGCGCCACGAAGCGCGTCGCTGCTTCGGTCATCACCACATCCACCTCCGCCCCCGCCTGGGTCAGGTGGCTGGCCAGCGCGCATACCTTGTACACGGCAATGCCGCCCGTCACACCCAGGAGGATACGCCTGTCTGTCAGCAGAGGAATGGGGTCCATAAGCTCGGGCTCCGTGGTGCGTGGTTAGTGGTTAGTGGTTAGTGGTTAGTGGTTAGTGGTTAGTGGTTAGTGGTCATTGATCTCGTAGATGACCCTCAACCCATGCAGCGTCAACCACGGGTCCACGATGTCAATCACCGACGTCTCGCGGGCGATGATCTCGGCCAGTCCACCGGTGGCAATGATGCTCGTCTGCGGGCCCAGTTCAGCCTTGAAGCGGGCAACCATGCCCTCGACCAGGCCGACGTAGCCGAAGAGCAGGCCCGACTGGATCGAGTGCACCGTGTTGCGCCCAATCACCGACGGCGGGCGGGTCAGTTCGACGCGCGGCAGTTTGGCGGTGCGCTCGAAGAGCGCCTGCGCGGCGATGCCAATGCCCGGAGCGATGGCCCCGCCCAGGTAGTCCCCCTCCGCCGACACTGCATCGAACGTCGTCGCCGTGCCAAAGTCCACCACACAGGCCGGGATGGTGTAGAGCGCGCACACGGCAGCGGCGTCCACCACCCGATCGGCGCCCACCTCGCGCGGGTTGTCGTAGCGGATGCGCACGCCCGTGCGCACCCCCGCGTCCACCACCAGCGGTTCCCGGCCCAGGTAGTCCCGACAGACCTGCACGAAGGTCTGCGTCAGCGGCGGTACAACGCTGGCGATGGCAATGCCGGTCACCCGATCGGGCCGCTGGCCGCGATGGCGGAACATCTGGTCGAGCAGGATGCCGTACTCGTCGGGCATTTTATCGTGAATCGTGCGCACGCGCCAGCGCGGGCCCAGCTCCGCTCCTTTGTACAGCCCCAAGGTGATGTTCGTGTTGCCGATGTCAATCGTCAGCAGCATCTCCCTTCCCTCCAGACCTATCCTCTCGCGCCTCTCCTGGCTCTGGCCCTGGACACGGGGTCATAGATGATGAAGAACACCATCCCGGCCAGGGCAATCCAGCCACTCCAGTCGCCCAGGCGGACAGCCAGCGAGCGGCCCGTCCCCAGCGGCACATCGGCCACCACCGCCTGGCCGGTCGCGTCGCCGCCGGGCGTGATCGCCGCCGCGACGATGCGCCCATAGGGGTCAATGATCACCGAATCGTTGCCGCTGTTGTCGGCCTTGACGACGGAAACGCGGTTCTCGATGGCGCGGAAGACCAGGTGCGTGTAGTGGCGGGTGGCAATCGCCGGCCAGTCGTGGGAAGGAACCAGGATCAGTTGCGCGCCACGGCGGGTGAGCCGGCGCGCCGTATCGGTGAAATCGAGGTCATAGCAGATGATCGTGCCGATCCGGCCCAGCGGCGTCTCGTACACCGGATACGTCCCACGCGTCGGGCTGCTCTCTCCGGCGAAGGTCACCGGATGGTCCTTGCCGTAGACGCCCAGAAACTGGCCATCGGGAGACAGCACCGTGGCCTCGTTCCGCCAGACCTGCCCGGTCACCCGGACCAGGTACCCCAACGCCAGGTAGGCATCGGTCTCAGCGGCCAACTGGCGGAAGGCAGCCGTGTTCGTCGTCTGCGGATCGCCCTCGATGGCCATTTCCGGCCAGACGACGATGCGGGCGCCGTCCTGGGCCGCCTGGCGAGTGAGCTCGCCGAACCGCTCCACCGAGGTCCAGAAAGGCATCCCGGCATCGTAGTGCAGCGCCGCGACGCGCACCGTCGCGGTGGTCGTCGGGGGGCGGAACAGCGCCAGGCTAAGGCCCGTCCACACGATCAGCGCGGCGAGCACCCCCAGGAGCCAATGGCGCACCGGACGCCCGGCCAGGGGGGGGACATCCGGGTCCAGCCTCCAGCGTCGGTCGAAGAGATACAGCACGCCCAGGGCCAGCCCGTAGTTGACGAACATGATGAGCAGGCCGAGGCCGAAGATGCTGAAGACGCTGACCGGCTGGACCAGCCAGGGCTGGCTGTAGAGCGTATTGGCGACGAACGCCCAGGTGCCCATGATGGGGATGAAGCCGCGGATCATCTCAAAGCCGACCCAGTTGAACGCGCCCTGCAGGACGAACCAGCGGTAGCCGGTGCGCTCGTGGAAGGCGCGCACGCCGCTATCGGTGAGCAGGGTAATGCCGCCGATGATCAGCGGCAGCCATGTCATGTACAGGCCACTGCCGGCGAAGATAGGGACGAGGTAGCCGCCCAACCAGCCCCCGACGGCGACAGCCGAGGCCAGGCTGGAGAACTTCCGCGGCATGACGCGAAATTGGGCCACCAGCATCGGCACGAAGCCGACCCAGATCAATGGCCACAGGTCGAAAGGCGGAAAAGACGCCATCAACAGGATCGCGCTGGCAGCCGCCAGCAGGAGACCGATACCGATGCGCAGCCAGACGTTTCGATTCGATAGGGGCATGGGGAAAATCTCCTCCTTTGGTAACCATTCACCCTGTGCCCGTTCGTCGGGTGCCCGCCGGATGACCATCAGGCAGAGTGGGCGCGGTTCGCCAGCCGGGGCCGCTGGAACACCTCACACGAAGTGCTGGCGAATCTCGGCGCTGACGTAGTCCATGATCGCCACGGTGATGGTGATGAACCAGACGGCGATGCCCGCCGCCCGGTAGTCCAGCAGGCGGATGTACTGAATCAACAGAAAGCCGATGCCGCCACCGCCCACCAGGCCAAGGATCGTGGACATGCGTATGTTGATGTCCCAGCGGTAGATCGAAAAGGATACGAAGGGCGGGATCATCTGCGGCACCACGGCGTAGGCGATCATCTGTAAGCGGGTCGCGCCGGTGGCCTGGATCGCCTCGATGGGCCCGGGGTCGATGCTCTCGATCGCCTCCGAGTAGAGCTTGCCCAAGGCGGCGATCGAGTGGAGCGTCAGGGCGATGAAGCCGGCGAACGGCCCCAGCCCCACCCACACCACGGCAATGAGCGCCCAGATGATCGGTTCAATCGAGCGAACGATATTCATCCAGGTGCGGACGAGGTAGTAGAGGGCCATCGTGACCCACGATCCGCTCATCAGGTTCCGCGCGGCCATGAGACTGATCGGAATGGACAGGACAATGCCGAAGAGTGTCGCCATCATGCCCACCATGATGGTCTCGATCATCCGCTCGATGATGAGTCGCAGGGCCTCGCTCGGCTGCACACCGACGACCTGCGAAACCTGGCGCGCCTCAATGCGATGCATCTGCGCCCGCTCGCCCGTGGTGGGGATCAACCGGTAGGGCATGATGACCTCGATCTCGAACGCGCCCTGGTCGTCGGTCTCCGCCGCCACGTAACTCCCCTCCTGACGCACGCGAAACTCGTTACCCAGGGGATCGATCCACCAGATCTCGACCTCGGTATTGGGCGCGAACCCTCGCCCGGTGAAGGTGAGGACGGTGCCTAAGATGGACGCATAGTTCTCGTCCTGCTCCGAAAGCACGCCGCAGGTCGGTTCCGCCGCCACGTAGGGTTGGCCAGGTATCTCTTCCGGCGGGGACGGGGGACTGGCGGTGCAGGGCACCTGGATATCGGCCCCGGCGCTCACTACCTCGGTGATTTCGTCGAACGCGGCCTCCCACGGCCAGAGGATCTGGGACAGCCGCGGCCAGACGTCCGCCAGTTCGTTCACTGCTTTGTAGACATCAATTTCGGTGATCTGCCAACCGAGGACGAAGAGGAGGAGGAAGACGAGCACGAACACGCCGGGCGCGCTGCGTCGCCCTGGCCGGGCCAGCCGGTAGGCGTCCCAGGCGATGAACAGCCAGAGCGCCACGACGCCGAGCAACATGGCCACGACGAAGGAGGGCCGTCGCTGCAAGGCCTTGACCAACATGGCCAGCGGGCCCTCTTCCCGGTGCGCCAGGAGTTGAACGCGCCAGGCCAGCAGCCCGACAATGCTGCCCAGGGAGACGAGGAGCAGCACGCCACGGTAGACGTGGCGGGCCAACGCCTGGCCGAGACCGGGGACGAGCAGCGAGAGCAACCCGGCGACGGGTGCGGGCACCAGGCTGAGACGGGTTTCCTGCTTCGACTGGGTGCGATTAGCCATTACGCTGCCTCTCCTGTCAATCCCACGCTCACCCGCTCCGCCTCCGCGCCATAGACCTCGCGAAACTCCTCGTCGGTCATGCGGCGGACGTCCTCCTGGCTGCCCCGGTAGACGATACGCCCGTTGCGCAGGCCGATGACCCGCGTGGCGTACCGCTGCACCAGGTCCAGGTAGTGCAAACTGCACAGGATCGTGATGCCTTCCTCCTTGTTCAGTCGTTCCAGGTAACCCAGGATAGAGTGGGCCAGGACGGGGTCGAGGCTGGCGACCGGTTCGTCGGCCAGGATCATGCGCGGCTGCTGCATCAGCGCGCGGGCGATGCCCACCCGCTGCTGTTGGCCGCCGCTCAGCTCGTCGGCTCGCTTGTGCGCCTGGTCGGCGATGCCCACCCGTTCCAGGGCCTGCAGGGCCATCGCCCGTTCCGTCTGGGGGAAGTGGTACAGCAGGCTCGACCACGGGTTGACATACCCCAGCCGCCCGGCCAGGACGTTAGTGAGCACGCTGGAGCGCTTGATCAGGTTGAATTGCTGGAAGATCATCCCAATCTGGCGGCGAATGTGGCGCATCTGGGTGGGGTCGGCCTGGGTGACGTCCACACCATCCCAGATGATCTGTCCCTCGGTCGGTTCAATGAGACGGTTGATGCAGCGCAGCAGCGTGGACTTGCCCGAGCCGCTCAGACCGATGATGATCAAGAACTCGCCGTCCTCCACCGTGAAACTGACATCGCGGAGGGCGACGGTGCCGTCGTTGTAAACCTTGGTCAGTTTCTTCACCTCGAGCATCACTCTCCTACAGCGCAACTGCCTACCCTCCAGCAGGTTGGGTCACTCTCTAACCTGCGGGAGGGTTGCCGGGCAGGTAGTTACGGAATCCGTGTCATCTGTGGTTCACACTCCCCGCGATGGCGGAGGGGGAACAAACACCTCCCCCTCCGCTCTTGGCGTCACCAGCCGATTACCGTGGCATCAATTCTTCGATGCTGAGACCGGAGGCCTGCAGCACCTGCCGGAACGGGTCGTAGAAGGAGTCGTCATGCTGCTCCAGGGCAGTCCACTGATAGGCGGTTTCCAGCGCCGCCTGCCCTTCCTCGGTGGCGGCGATGGCCAGCAGCCCCTGCACGATCTGGTCGCGCAGCTCCGCCGGCATCGAGGCGATGAACTGCACGCCGTCATTGGGTATCGCCTCGGTGACCTGCAGGACAGCCACCACTTCCATCACATCCGCGTGCTCTCCCTCGATGCGGGTGCGGGCGTCCACGTAGGTAGCGCCAGCGTCGCACTCGCCGTTGTAGACAGCGGAGACGACCGCGTCGTGGGAACCGGCATCCACGACTTCCGCCAGATCGGTGTCAGGATCAACCCCTGCAGCGCGCATGGTCAGCATAGGGATGATCCAGCCGCTGGTGGAGAGCGGGTCGGGCCGGCAGAAGGTCCTGCCCGCCAGGTCGGCGATGCTGGTGATGCCGCTGTCGGCGCGGACGATGATCTGGCCTCTGTAGGTAGGGCTGCCGTAGCGCACGGAGACCAGCGCGGCCTCCACGCCGCACTGCTCGTGGGCCATGACGTAGGCGAAGGTCGCCAGCGAGCTCATGTGCGCCTCGGGCGGGTCGCTGCACATGGCCTCGATCACGCCGGCGTACTCGGTGGCGACGTTGGTCTCGAAGTACAGACCGGTCTGCTCGTGCAGCAGGTCGGCCACCGACTGCGCGCCGGCGGCAACCCGCTCCATCTCGCCCGAGGGGACGAAGGACCAGATGATCGGATTCTCCTCCGTGCCCAGCTCTGGGGCCTGTTGGCAGCTGGTCATCACCAGGACGGCGCCAATCAGGGCCAGGGCCAGGACGATCCACAGGTTTCTTTTGTACATTTCTCCTTCTCCTTACTCCTGATTTCTGGTTGATCGTTCCAGGCAGTTACTCTCCGACGAGCTACTTCTCCCTGGCATCCCCCCTTTCGGTCAAGATGGTGCACAACGGATCGGGCTGGGCCTTACGGGGCTTCGATGAACAGGAAGACCGGATCCACCCGGTCGTTGACCGATGAAATCTCCACGTCCTCGTGGATCAGCCCGGCCCAGCAGTACTGCGGGTTGCGCGCCCGGATCACGTCCACGAAGCGCACCCCGCCGCTCACCACGGCGCGGGTAAAGGGCGGCAGGTAGAGATGGCCCTCGTCGTCCATCACCAGCACGCTGGCGTCGCCGATCGCCCAGCGCCAGGGGTAGTTGATCAACGAGTTTTCGCAGTGGATACCGACGCGGAACACGCCCGACTGGATCGTCTCGCCGAGGGTGGCGTAGTTCTGGTCGCTGGCGTAGACCGTGCCCGGCGCGGGGCCGCTGGTGCGCAGGGGAGTCGCGCTGTCGTTCTCGACCGTCAGGGTGAAGTAGAGCGTCTCGCCCAGCAACACACTGCGGGCCGACCATTCGACCTCGCCGTTGACGATATAGCCGCGCGGCACGCCGCCGTTCTGGATCGTTAGCGTGGTCGTGGCGACGGTGTGCTGACCGATGCGGTCTTCGGCCTCCGCCCAGACCGTATAGCTGCCATCGGGCGGCGGTTCGGCGCCCATGTCCACCCCCGCGTCGTAGTCGAACGAGTAGAGGCCGGCCTGTCCCTCCTCGGCAGTGGTGCGCTCGTCTGGCTCAACATGGTAGCGCGTGCCGTCCTGGCCCAGCAGGTAGACGGTGAGGGCGGTATCGGGCTTGGAGAGGTAGACGTTCAGCCGCGCCCGGTCGCTGAGACCATCGCGGTTGGGGGTGAAGACCGGCGGGTAGACGGTGAAGTTGAGCAGCTCTGGCAACATCGTATCCGCCTCGGCGATGGTCAGCGTGCCTGTGACCTGCCCGGTGTGGCCGGCGGCGTCGGTGGCCTCGACCACCCAGGTATAGACGCCGTCCTGTAGCACCCGTCGGGTGACGGAGAAGCCGTTCCACGACTCGCCGGGCAGGGCATAGCCGTCCACCACGCCGGAGAAATAGACCGAGTAAGGATCCTCGTCGCAGGGCGCGCGCGGCTCGCACTCGCGGAAGACATAGCGCTGTCCGGCGGCGTCGAGGAAGTAGATGGACAGGTCCGCCGGGCGGGAGAGAAAGTAGCTGATCCGCAGCACGTCGTTATCGCCGTCGGCGTTGGGGGTGATGTGGTCGGTAGAGAAAGAGACATCGGAAAGGAGCGGCTGCTCCCCGCAACCGGTCAGCAGCACCGCCGCTGCCAACACCACCGCCAACACCGCCGCCGCCCACACCCCCAGCCGCGCAGCCCCTCGCCTCACCGCACGTTGTTCATTGGTCATTGTTCATTGATCATTCAAGACAGCCACTCCTGGCAGCGTCTTCCCCTCCAGGAACTCCAGGCTGGCCCCGCCGCCGGTGGAGATGTGGCTGAAACGGTCAGCCAGGCCGCTCTGCTGCACCGCTGCTGCCGAGTCGCCGCCGCCGACGACGGTGGTAGCGCGCAGGCCGGCCAGCACGCGGGCCAGGGCGAAGGTGCCCTGGGCGAAGGTGGGCATCTCGAAGGCGCCCATCGGCCCGTTCCAGATCACCGTTCGCGCCGCGCCCAGCGCCGACTCGAAGGTCATGACCGTGTTGGGACCGATATCCAGCACGCGCCAGCCGGCGGGGACCTGGTCGGGGGCGACGGTGCGGGTATGAGCGTCATTGGCGAAGGCGTCGGCGATGACCACGTCCACCGGCAGCACCAGCAGGCTCCTGCCGCGCTGGAGCAGGTCGCGGGCCGTCTCCACCGCCTCGGCCTCGACCAGCGAGTCGCCCATCTCGAAACCCATCGCTTTGAAGAACGTATTGGCCATCGCTCCGCCGATGAGCAGCCGGTCGCACTGCACCAGCAACCGCTCGATGACGGCGATCTTATCGGAGATCTTCGCCCCACCGAGGATCGCCACGAAGGGCCGTTCGGGGCTCTCCACGGCCCGACCGAGGAACTGCAGTTCCCGTTCCATCAGGAATCCGGCCACGGCCATGCCGCCACGCTGGCGGATCGCCCGCGCCGCCCCCTCGGTAGAGGCGTGCGCGCGGTGGGCCGTGCCGAAGGCGTCGTTGACGTACAGATCGCCCAGCGCGGCCAGTTGGGCCGCGAAGACAGGGTCGTTGGCCTCCTCCTCCGGATGGAAGCGCGTATTCTCCAGCAGCACCACGTCGCCCGGCGGCAGCGCGCGGCAGGCTGCCTCCACATCGGGACCGATGCAGTCGTCCAGCTTGCGCACCGGGCGGCCCAGCAGTTCGGAGAGCCGCTGTGCCACCGGGTCCAGGCGCAGTTCGGGAACGGGTTTGCCCTTGGTGCGGCCCAGGTGGGACATCAGGATCACGGCGGCGCCGTGGTCGAGCAGGTACTCGATGGTCGGCAGGGCAGCGCGGATGCGCGTGTCGTCGGCCACCGCGCCGTCCTTCAGCGGCACGTTGAAATCCACCCGCACCAACGCCCGCTTCCCCTCCACCTTCACATCCCGGATCGTCTTCTTATCCATTGTCCTTTGCCCATTGTTCATTGTTCGTAACTGCCTACCGTCCGCGGCGCTGAGCCCTCACCCCACCCCCTACCCCCGCCCCTCTCCCCCCCGGCGGGAGAGG
>DAOTYW010000347.1:0-2534 GCA_034434755.1 Anaerolineae bacterium
CAGGTCTTGACGAAGGCCTCGTTGTTGTCGAAGTGCGTCCCATCCGGCACGGTCACATCGGTGACGAAGGCCGCCTGCATACAGGCGGCTGCCGCCGGGGTGACGGTGCCGCCGGCGGACGCCGTGTTCGTCAACATCGTCGGCGCCTGGGCGGCCGAGGGGGCCAGGTTCGGCACGGCGACGGTGAGGCGGGTCGCACCGCGCTCGATGCCGGCGACCGTCGCAGCGATGGTGTAGGTGCCGGAGATCGTCGGCGCGGTCCAGGTGAAGTCGGGCTGGGTCAACTCGGCCACATGCTGCGCGTCCTGCTCATCTGGCCCGTCCACCGTCCAGACCACCTCCAGCGGAGCGGGTGCGGTGAGCTGGGCGGCGTTGCGGTAGCCGCGCACGGCGTCGGCCACGCCGGGGAAGTTGCCGTCGGCGTTCAGGTCGGTCACCACTACCCCGCTGAGGTGGTAGCGGAAGGCCCAATCGAGCCGGGCGGCCAGCAGGGCGGGGGTGCCGAGCCAGACCGTGCGCTGGTGGCCCTCGGCGGTGCGGTAGGCGATGGCGTAGGTGCCGGCGGCCTCGTCGCGGACGATGCTGGTCACCTGACCGGCCAGGCTGAAGGAGACCTCCTGGCCTGGCTGGAGGGTCGCGTCGGCTGGGGCGCTGACCTGACCGAAGGGGACCAGGGCCTCGGCCATGCCGACGTGGCGCGCTTCGCTGCCGACGTCGGTGCTGAGCGAGGAGACGACGATGCCCAGCCGGTAGCGGTTCACCTGTCCAACCGCCCAGCCCAACAGGGACTCCACCGATCCGCCGGCGGCGTAGGCGGAGGGCGTGTCGGGCAAGGGGAAGAGCAGCTTATCGGCGGCGGCGCCGAGGGCCGGCCAGTTGTAGCCGCCGCTGTCCCATGCTGTCCCGTCCTGCAGCGGGGCCGGGACGAGCACCTCCAGGCGCATGCCCTGGTCGTGGAGGGCCTGGGCCAGCGCGGCGACGAAGGCGGAGTAGGCGTCCCGCTGCTCCACGGCCACCCCCTGATAGTCCAGGGCCACGCCACTGAAGCCGGCGGCGGCGGTGACGATGTTGGCGATGTGCTCCTGTTGGAGCTGGGGATCGTTCAGCAGGTCGTTCAGCAGGAGCGGGTTGAACGGCTGACCTTCCTCCCAGTTCCGCACGAGCAGGAGAGAGGCCAGGTCGGCGTTGGGGGTGGGGGTGCGGCCCAGGAGCATGCCGTCGGTGCCCAGGTAGACGGCGGGGACGAGCAGTTCGGTGAGCACGTCGCCGGCTGCGCCGGGGGTCGCGCCGACAGTGGCGATGGACGGGACGACCGGCACGGTCTGCATCACCACCACCGAGTCGGGCAGTCGGGCAACTGCCGCCAGGAGTACTTCGCGCTCGCGATCCAGCGTGCCGCCGATCCACTGCCACTCGCTGCCGGTCCAGGTGTACAGGTCGAGCGTGTTCCACGGCTCGGCATCGTTGGGGATGACGACCTCCAACACGGCCGGGCCGGCGGAGCGGGAGGTGGTGCTGATCTGATAGTAGGGGCTCTTGACCTGGAGGACGGCGGGGAGCGCAGCGAGGGCGGCGCGCAGGTCGTCCCCCGCGTTGCCGGCCAGGAACTCCGCCTGGGGGATCGAGGTCAGGCTGACGCGCAGGGAGACGTCGTTCACATCCACCGGGCCGCCGACCGTGCCCATCAATTGCGAGGCGACGGTGGCGTCCTGCTGATCGAAGTTGACGTTGACACTGAGGCCATCGGGGTGACTGAGGGAGGGGGTATCCGCGTCGAGGGTGGTGTAACCGGTCAGGCCCAGTCGGCGGGGCAAGGAGATGGGCGGAAGGAGGAGAGCGATGATGACCAGGCCGGCGATGACACCGTAGACCCAGTTGCCGCCGCTGAGGGCGTGGCCCAGCCCGGCGAGTCGTTCGCGGGCGGGGGCCCAGGTCGCGTCCAGGCGCTGGCGGAAGGTGAGGCCGCCGGACGTTGCCGTGGGTTCCTCGGCTCTCGCAGACTCAGTCGGTTGATCCATCTCTATTGAACCTCCATTTGGCTCTGGGAATCGTCACAGTACCAGAGAACGAAACGCGGCTGACAGCCGCCAGGCTTATGTTTTCCATTTACAGCCTTCGACAGGCCGGTACAACGGAGGACATTGTAGCACAGGGAAGGGGATTTGGCAATTGCGGCCCTGCCCGGCGAAATGTCCATGTCAGCGTCTGGGTAGGTCATCGCTGTGATCGCAGTTACGATCATGATAGTATTGTCGCACGCCTGACGAAAAATGGGTCGGATGGACCATCTTTCTTACCTGTGGGCAGGGTGCCAATCGGACGGAATGGCGACCTTCGGTCATCTTTTCCGAGCGGGTGAGCCTGGAGGCGCTGACTTGACAGTCTGGCGCTTCCATCGTAGGATTGTCGCCTGTCACTGCTGGGGCGGTCACAGGACGTCATGCTTTGGAACCGGCGGCCGAGGCTTGATGCTGGCGTGGCTGGTGTGCTGGCCCCTCACCCCTCCCTCCTACCCCCTCCCCTCTCCCGCTCGG
>DAOTYW010000348.1:0-4971 GCA_034434755.1 Anaerolineae bacterium
GCGCCGATGTCAAAGCCTTCGCGCAGCGGGCGCAGGTTGCCGTCGCGGTCGAGGCTCAGCGTCGTCGCCGGGTCGGCGGCGTCAATGCAGGGCGAGTCGCCCGCCAGGTGCAGGTCATTGGTCGCCGGCGAGAGGAAGAACGGGTCGGTGGAGAGGTCGGTGCTGCCGGCGGATACGCCGCTGTAGTCGCCGCCGGCGTTGTTCCACACATCGTTGTAGCCCAGCGTCGCCGTGCCGCCGACCGGGTGGTCGTAGATGCCGCCGCCGTCGCTGCTGGCCGTGTTCTGGACGAGGATCGTGTTACTGATCACCGGCGAACCGCTGTAGTTGTAGATGCCGCCGCCGAGGGTCGCGGTGTTGTTGTAGAGGGTATTGTTCCACACCAGCGCGTTGCTGCTGCCGTTGTAGAGGCCGCCGCCCGGTCCGTCGGCCTGGTTAGCGTAGAAAACGTTGTTCCAGATGGACGGTGCGCCGGCGGCGATGTAGAAGCCGGCGCCCTGGGTGGCCGTGTTGTCGTGGGCGGTGTTACGCTGGAGCAGCGGCGCGCCGCCGCCAACGTAGTAGAGCCCGCCGCCGAGCCCTTGCGGGGCCGCGTTGTCGTAGATCCAGTTGCCCTGTACCGTCGGCTGCGCGCCGGCGGCGATGTACAGCCCACCGCCGTGCCCTTCGCTGACCCTGCCGTTGCGGATGTGGAAGCCGTCAATGGTGGGCGCAATGTCGCCCGTGATGTAGATCACCCGCCCCTGCCCGCCAGCGTCCAGCACCGTCCCGTGGGCAAACGGATCGGGATAGTTCCAATCGTCGCTGGAGTAGCCGCCGCGCAGGACCACGCTCCTGTCCAGGTAGACCACCTGTGTGCGTCCGCCGACCGTGTGCAGGTCGGTGTAGACGCCCTGGGCGACGCGCACCTCGTCCCCCGGTGCAGCCTGGTTCACCGCGTGCTGCACCGTGGCGCACGGGCCGAAGTCGAGCACGGCGCAGTTGTTGCCCTCGTCTACCCCCTGCGGGGCGACGTAGCGGGTGCCGGCGGTGGGCAGCACGGTGGTCTCGTCCTGGGCCACGGCCTGCTGGCCGGCGAATGAGGCGATCACCTGGGTCAGGTCCACCTCGCCGGCGGCGGCGTGCGAGGGCAGCACGACCGTCACGACAATGGGCGAGTACGACGCGCCGGGGGCGAGGTTCTCGACGCGCTGCGGGGTCACCACCGAGTAGCCGAACGTATTGTGGGTGGTCAGGTCGTATGACTCGGTGTAGTTGCCGCTGTTGGTCAGAGTGTGGGTGTAGACGGCCGCGCCGCCCGGCAGCGCCGCGCCGCTGCCGTTGGGCGTGAGCAGCGCGCCCGGCAGGTGCGGCACCACCGTCCGGTCGGTGGCCGTGTCGAAGATCGAAGTGGTGAACTGCGAGGTAGCGGTGATCACCAGCACGTCCATCGTGCCGCTGAGAACCGTTCCCGACGGCACAGCCACCAACGCCGTGACCGTTCGCTGCCCGCCCGGCGGCACCAGCGGGAGGGAGGTCGGCGTGACCGAGACGACCCAACCGCGGCTGCTGGCGTAGGCGAGGGTGTAGGAGTCGGTGATGGCGCCGGTGTTGCTCAGAATGTGCGTATGGGTCACCACGACCCCGGTCGGCGCGGCGGCCGTGATGTC
Organism: Anaerolineae bacterium; assembly: GCA_034434755.1. GTDB lineage: Bacteria > Chloroflexota > Anaerolineae > B4-G1 > DUEL01 > DAOTYW01. The sequence continues at coordinate 1,650 of DAOTYW010000348.1, forward strand.
GGGATCCAGCCGCACGGCCGGGCGGGTGACGATGGTGCGGTCGTAGACGATGGCGGTTACCTCGCACCACTGTGTCGCCGTCGCCGTGATCGTGGCCGTGTCCACGACGTTGATGGCATTGGGCGGCACGGTGACCGTGACGTAGATCGTCGCCGACTGGCCGGGAGCGAGGGCGACCGACGGGGGAGCGACCTGCACGGCCCACCGGTGGTCGGAAGTGCCGCTCAACTGAAAGACGTTGGCGTCGTACGGACTGCTGTTCGTCAGCGTGTGGGTATAGACGGCGCGGGTTTCCAGGATCACCGTGGACTGGCGGTCGGGCGTCAGATTGACGTGTATCCCCCAGTTGACGCGGGTGAAGTAGGTGGCGGAGTCCCAGACCGACGGATTGGCCCGCGAGGTAGCGGTGACGGTGAGCATGTCCTCGACGCGCTGGCCGGTGGCGGCGGGCACGACCAGGTGGACGGTGATGGTGAACGACTGCCACGGCCCCACCACCACCGGATTGGGGCTGATGCTCGTTGTCCAGCCGTGCTGACTGACGGCGGCCAGGTCGAAGGTGTCGGTGTAGTTGCCGTCGTTGGTCAACCGGAACTGGTAGATGACCGTTTGCGTGGGCGGGGTGTTCACGCACCAACCCTCGCAGGGCGGGCAGAGGAGATCGAGGGAGACGCCGACGAGTCGGGAGACGGTGGTGACGTCCACGACGCGGGCGCTGACCGCCGCGCTGTACTGCGAGGTCGCGGTGATGATGGACGTGTCCACCGTGCCGCTGATCGCCTGCTGGGGGATGACCACGAGGGCCTGCACGCTGGTCACCCCGCCGGCGGGAAGGGTGCTGGGGGGCAAGGGGAGGATGGTCCACCCCTGGCTGCTGCGGGAGGTGAAGGTGAAGGTATCGGTGGTGTTGCCGGTGTTGGTCAGGACGTGGGCATAGTTCACCGTTTGTCCGGGCAGGCCGCTGCCGGTTCGGTTGGGGGTGAACCGCACGCCCGGATTCAGGTTGACGTGGGTGGTGTCCGCGACCGCGCCGCGGATGGAAGAGTCTGCCCGCGAGGTGGCGGTGAAGTAGGTCGTGTCAATGACCACGGTATTTTGCGGGATCGTCCCCGGCACGATCACCTGCGCCTGGACGATCACCGCTTGTCCGGGGGGGATCGTCACCGGCGTGTTGACCAGGGTGACCCAGCCGTGGTTGCTCACGCCGACCAGGTCGAAGGTGCCGGTGAAATTGCCCAGGTTGCGCAGGGTGTGGGTATAGACCACCGTGAGCGGGTTGGGCGGCGTCGAGTGGACGAAGGCCTGTCGGTCGGGCGAGAACAACATCTCGCTGACCCGTCCGACGATGGTAGTGTCGGTGGCGATATCGAACACGTCCGTGTCATATTGGGAAGTGGCCGTGATGACGGTCATGTCCACCGTGTTGCTCAGCGCGCCGGTCGGGATCTCCACCTGCACCTGCACGGAGGCGGTGAGGCCGGCGCCCAGCGTCAGAACGATGGGTTGCCCGAAGCTATCGTTGACCATCACGAGCCAGTTCTGGCTGCTGCGCCAGGTCAGGTCGAAGGTGTCGGTCGTGTTGCCGGTGTTGGTCACGACGTGGTGGTAGACGATCTGGTTTTGGGGCGGTCGGGGCCGGCCGCTGTCGGTGCGGTCGGGTTCGATCCGCACGCCGGCCAGGCGATACTCGTCGGCGCCGATGTCGGGACCCAGGTTCAGCGGTCGTGGGTCGCCGTCGAAGTCGCTATGCAGGCTGGTGGCGCTGGCGCGGTCCATGCAGGGGGAGGTCGGTTGCAGGTGCAGGTCCGGCTGCGCCGAGTTGACGAACAGGGGGTCGCTGTTGATGTCGGTGGGGGGGCGGCTGGTCGCGCTATCGTAATCGGCGCCGCAGGCGGGCCCGTGGCAGGCGTTGTTCCAGACATCGTTGAAGCCAATCGTGCCGCCGGTGCGGAACACGCCGCCGCCGTCGAGCGCCTGGTTGCCGATGGCGATGGTATTGCGCAGGTCGCCGCTGGTCAGATAGACACCGCCGCCCCAGCGGTCGGCGGTGTTCTGATAGAGCGTGTTGTGCCACAGGAGCGGGTCGCCCGCGCCGACGTGGAGGCCGCCGCCGTCGCCGGTGGCGGTGTTCTGGTAGAGCATGTTATTCCAGATATTGGGGTTGCCGGCGTGGCTGGCGAACCCACCGCCCCAGGCGGCGCGGTTGCCCGCCAGCCAGTTCTGCTCCACCGTCGGCTGGCCGATGAGATTGTCCGCTCCGTTGCAGATGCCGCCGCCGAACTGGGTGGCCGTGTTGCTGATGATGCGGTTGTGGCGGATCACCGGCGATCCGGCCTCGATGTAGATGCCGGCGCCGGAGCCGTTCTGCCAGCCGTTGCGCACCGTCAGCCACTCCACGGTCGGGCTGCCCAGGATGCGCAGGAGGCGCTGCTGGCCCCCGCCGTCCAGGATCGTCTCGTTGAGCAGCGGGTCCCAGACGGTGAAGGCAGGGCTATAGCCGCCGCGCAGGGTGATATCCTTGTTGAGGTAGATCTCCTGCTCGGAGTACGTGCCGCCGGCGATCCTGACCGTATCGCCGTTGGCGGCCTGCTCCACACCGTGGGCGACGGTGCGACAGGGTTGGTTGGGCAGCAGGCAGTTGTTGAGGGTGTCGAAACCGTACACCCCTTCCACGTAGCGGTCGCCGGTGGTGTGGTTCACCGTCGTCGTGTCGGTCACCACCGTGCGGGCGCCGCTGACCCCCTGGACGTCCAGCGCGGTCTGCTCGACCAGCCCGCCGGGAGCCGTGGCCGGCACGGCGACGACGACCATGAGCTCGGCGGTCTTGTCCGGGCCCAGGTCCAGCACCTCCAGCGGGGTGACGAGGTGTGTCCAGTCGAGACTGTCGTTCCACAGGATGGTGAAGGTATCAGTGAAGTTGCCGCTGTTGTGCAGCGTATGGAGATAGGTGATCACCGTGCCGGGATTGACGCGCTCGCTGTAGACCGGTGTCACGCGCACGCCGGGGTTCCAGTTGACGATGGTGGAGTTGAGCACGGTGTCGTAGACGCTGGGATTGAGCTGCGAGGTGGCAGTGATGACAACGATGGCGGCGGTGCCGCTGATGGCATTGGCGGGCACGGTGATGGTAACCGGCACCTCCGTCGCTGCTCCGGCGGCCAGGGCGAAGCTGGCGGGATAGTCCACGCTCCACCCCGTCGCCGGGCCGATGATGGTCAGGTCGTGGACCAGGTCGAAGTCGTCGCTGATGCTGCCGGTGTTGGTCAGGTAGTGCGTGCTGACGACGACCTCGTGCGGGGCAGCGTAGTAGGTGCGGTCGGGG
>DAOTYW010000349.1:0-12556 GCA_034434755.1 Anaerolineae bacterium
GATGGGGTATGAGGAGACGGGGTGACGCGGAGACGCGGTGACGGGGAGACGCGGAGACGCGGTGACGGGGAGACGCGGAGACGCGGTGACGGGGAGACGCGGAGACGCGGTGACGGGGAGACGCGGAGATACGGAGAGACGCCCATGGGCGAAGAGGATCGGCTGGAGAAGGCGCGGCGAGCGGCGCGGGTGGCGCGGATCATCGAGCGATTGCCACGGCTGGATGACCGGACCCTGGAAGCGCTCGACCGGAGCACGGCGGAGGCGATCAGCGGAGCCGCCTCCCCGTTCCGCCCCGGTGTGCCGGCGGGCGGGCCGGTCACCCGGCGACGTTTCCTCGGCGCGGCAGGGGTCGGCGCGGCCATCGTGGCCCTCACCGGCGGCGTCTTCCTCTGGCAATCGGGCAGCGAACGGATCGCTGCGCTGCAGGCCCAGATCGCCGACCTGGAGCAGGCCCTGGCTCTCTACGACGAGCTGGAAGCGGTCGGCCTGGACGCGCAGGTCGAGCAGGGCCTGACCGCCGTCGGCACGCCGCTGGATAGCGCCCGCCGCCAGGCCGAGGCGATCACCCCCGCGCTCGACGCCGTCCGCGCCGACCTGCGGGATGTCCAATCCCGCCTGAGCTGGTTCCGTGGGCGGCTGGATACCCTCTCGCAGTTGCTCTTGGGCCTGGAGAACGAGGTGAATCAGGCTCTCAACCTCTCCGTCCCTCTCGATGAGGCGATCGGCGGCTTCCTGGCCGAGGTCCTGGCCGCGCTCGACCGGCGGGATGCCGAGCGGCTGAGCGGCGGGCTGGAGCGGTTGGGCGAGGTGATCGGCGCCCTGCCGACCACGCTGCAGAGTTTCTACACCCGCCTGCTGCAACCTCTGGAGGGCTGGCTGGGCGGCGAGAGTGCGGATGGCGAGTCCACCCTCGATCCGCTGCCGGCCACGCTGCTCGCACCGGTCGAAGCGCTGGCGGAGGACGTGCTGGACCTGGCGGCGACCTGGGAGCAGGCCCTGGCCCAATCATTGCCGGAGCCATTGTCCGCCCGACAGGCCATCCGCCAGGAACTGGCCCGCCTGCGCCCGACGGTCGGCAACCGGTGACTTTCCTCGTGATGTCGTAACTGCTCAGCTCACCCTCCCGCAGGTTCGGAAGTGACCGCGCAACGAATCGGAGTGGCCATGGAAGTGCGATGCGGACTGCAAATGGCGCCCAAACCTGCGGGAGGGTGAGCAGTTACGTTATGTCAATATCAGCGGCTTGAAGTCTGGCTTCCTTTGTGGTATAGTGGCAATGGCTCAGGCCGGCAGACCACCAGGCGCTGGGCCGGAGGGTCATGTATGAGACGTTCAACGGTCTTGCTGGCGCTGGTGCTGATAGCGGGGTTGGGATTGGCGATCCTCTTGCTCGCCATATTCCCCGCCCGGCCTGCGCCGTCGCTGGCCGCCCCTCGCTCGGACAACCGCGACCTGAGCTGGCCATACGGCGCCTCGCTGGACGCCACGAGCGTCGTTTCCTGTTACCTCTCCTCCAATACTGTGGATGGCCTGCACGGCAATAACTATATCACTACCGCGGTGGCCCTGGCCAGTTACGCCAACCTGGCCCTGGTCGAGGGGAACGCCAATACCTACCAGCCCGCCCACGATGATTACTTCCGCCTCGATGGGGCCGTGCCCAACAATACCTACGTCGTCTCCGCTGTCCCCAATCTGGGCACGAACTACAACCTGGGGATCATTGTCTACGACTCCGACTTCACGCCCATCATCACCGACACCTATGCCTTCAACAACCGCGCCGACGTGGCCCTGCTGGCAACCAACAGCGGTCCGTACTACTTCCGCATCTTCCAGATCACCCCGTCGTGCAGCGGCGGCACCTACACATTGACGCCCCAACAGCAGACGCCTACCCCCACGCCCACCTCCACCTCCACGCCCAGCCCGACACCCACGCCGCAGGGGGCCACGCCGATCCCCGGCGCCGACCGCTTCGAACCGAACTTCGATTTCGCCCACGCCACCACGCTCGCCATTGATGTCACCTACAGCAACCTCAACTTCGTCCCCTGGGGCGGGGGCACGGAGGACAACGACTTCTACAAGATCTGGGTCAAGCCGGGGCTGCTGTACACCTGCGAGACGAGCGAGCTGGGGCCGGGAGTGGACACGAACCTGATCGTCTATCGGGCGCCCGATTTCAACGCCGCCGTCGGCGGCAACGATGATCGCGAACCGGGCGACTACTCCAGCCGCTTTAGCTACCTCTCCAACTACGAAGGATACCTCTACCTTCTGGTCGGCACCGGCGGTCGGCTGCCCTATTCCGAGGTGGGGAACAGCACCTACTCCTTCCGCTGTTCGATGAGCGTGCCGGGCATTCCGACGCCCGTCCCCACGGCGACGCCGCGCCCCACCGTGCCGGGCTCGACCCCTGAAGCGTCGCCGTCGCCGCTGCCGACGCCGATCCCGACCGAGTCCGGGGCGTTGAACGTGCGTCCGCTGGCGACCCCCACGCCGCCTTCCGCGCCGGCGACGCCGGCGCTCCACTTCGTCCCGATTGACCTGTTGGTCTACTATGACGCCAACAACGACCGCAGCCCTGGCGCCGGCGAGGGCGTCGCCGGCCTCCTCGTGCTGGCCTACGATACCGGCAGCGGCCAGCAGATCGCCCAGGGCTTCACCGATGAGCTGGGCCATCTCCAGTTCACCGCCGCCGCGCAGGGAGCGGTGCGGCTGAACATCCCCTACCTGGGCATCAATCAACTGGTCGGTAGCGACGGCGCCAGCATCTACATCCGCCTCGGCCCGCGCGGCACGCCGTGAGCCGGACGGGACACGAGGAGAGCGTTGATGTCCGAAACGGCTGCCCCCTTGCCGGAGACCCCGCCCCCATCCCGTCCGCTCGACAGGACGAAGATCGTCCTCATCGTGGCGGCGGTAGCCTTGTTGTGCCTGGCGTGGATCATCCTGATGGTCGCGGTGGTGCTGCCGGCGCTCCGCGCCGGTTCAGCCGACGAAGGCATCCCCCTGGAAGTCGTCCGCGTCAGCAGCTCGCCCCAACCCACGCCCGGCAGCGGCGTCATGCCGCCGGTCATCGAGGTCGGCGATGTGCCGATCCAGATGGCCACGCCGGTCACCCTGCAGATCGGCGAGCAGTCCTTGCCGGTACAGACGGCGCTGCCCGGCGAGGACGGTTGGGCCGGGCTGACCGCCGTCCCTGGCGCCGCCGTGTGGGCCGATGGCACCGCCATCAACTACGTCCTGGGCCTGGAAGCGACGCCGGAGAACCAGGCGCTGGTGGACGGGCTGGCCGTTGACGCTCCCTTGCGCTTGCGGCTCTCCAGCGGCACCGAACTGACCTTCCGCGTCGTCGAACGGCAGGAGATCGGCCGCGGCGACGCCGGCCTCTTCACCCAATCGCGCCCCAGCCTGACGCTGATCCTGCTGGGCGACGAGGGCTGGACGGCCCTCTTCGCCGATTTCGACACCGCTGCGGAGCCTACCCCGCAGGCGGAGGAACCCGTCGCCGAGATCGGTCAGCAGGTGCAGATTGGCGACCTCCGGATCACGGTCCTGGACGGCTACGCCCTGTCCGACCAGGGCGACGCCCAGCCGGGCACGATGTATTTCCTGGTCGAGTATACCATCCAGAATACCGGTTCAGCTCCTCTCGACAGCGCGAACTTTGTGATGGAACTGGTGGATCGGCAGGGCGGTCGCTACCCCCACTCCCCCTCGATCGCCGTCTGGGGCGACTCCGGGCCGCTGACGGGCGAGATCGCCGCCGGGGCGGAGGTCCAGGGTTCGGCCGGCTACCTGGTTCCTGCCGACCTGAGCGGCCCCGCCCTGACCTGGGTCTTCCACCCGATCCCCGGTTCGGACGTGCGGGCCAGCTTCGGCATCCCCTACACACCGCCCGTGATCACGCCGGTGTTGCCGGAGGTGGAGGTGACGCAGGCGTTCCTGGGGGAGGGTGACGAGATGCTGCACGTGGTAGCCCAGATCGTCAACCCCGGCAGCGCTCCCTTGACGGTCGCTGCTTCCGATGTCTTCCTCAGCTCCAGCGCCGGGGCGGGTGAACTGCGGGCGGCGGCCCCGCCCTTTCCCTGGACCATCGCAGCAGGTGACCGGGCGGAAGTGGAGCTGCAGTTCAGCCGCCCCAACGCCTCCTCCTGCGTCGTCACGATCCTGGGCTACACCTTCGAGATTTCCGGGCTTCCGTGAGGTGTTGCCTGGCCCTCCTAACCGTGCTATAATCGTCTACCGTGGCGGGCCGTCGGCCCGCCTTACGATGCGGTAGCGATGATCCATGGGAGGAAGTTGCCTATGACGCGTCAGCGTGTGCTGCCCGCCAGACGATCGGCCGGCGGCTCTCAGATCGCTTTTGTCCTGAGCCTGTTCCTGCTCTTCCTGTTCATCGCCGGCGGCATCGGCTATGGCTTCTACCAGCAGGTACGGGCCTGGGTGGCCAGTTCGGATACCCTGCCCAGCCTCTCCCAACCTGCCGAGGGTGGGGGGCTGGACTGGATGCCCGGCCAGCCACTGCCCACGTGGGAAGGGACGGCGCGGGTGACGGTGCTCGTCCTGGGCGTGGATGAACGGGAGAGCGAGGAGGGGCCCTGGCGCACCGATACGATGATCCTCCTGACGATTGACCCGCTGACCCGCTCCGGGGCGATGCTCTCCATCCCCCGCGACCTGTGGGTGCCGATCCCCGGCTACGGCGAGGGACGGATCAACACGGCCAACTACCTGGGCGATGCCTACGACTATCCCGGCGGTGGCCCGGCCCTGGCTATGCAGACCGTCGAGTATAACCTGGGCGTGCAGGTGGATTACTACGCCCGCGTCAACTTCCGCGCCTTCATCGAAATGGTAGACCTGATCGGCGGGGTGGACATCTGTGTGGAAGAAGCCATTGATGACCCGGAGTACCCGTCCAGCGACCCGGCCGATCCCTACGGCGTTGAGCACCTGGTCATCCCTGCCGGCTGCCAGCACATGGACGGCACCCTGGCCCTCAAGTACGCCCGCACCCGCCACGGTTCCAGCGACTTCGAGCGCGCCCGTCGCCAGCAGCAGGTGCTGATGGCGATCATGGATCGGGTCACCCGGCTCGACCTCCTGCCGCAGTTGGCCTCGCGCGCTCCGCAGATGTGGCAGACGCTGAACGAGTCGGTGCAGACCGACCTGACGCTCGATCAGATCGTCCGCCTGGCAAACCTGGCGACCCAGGTGCCGCGCGAGAACATCCGCACCGGCGTGATTGACGCCAGCTACGTCGAGATGTGGACGACCCCCGATGGCCAACAGGTGCTGGTGCCGGTGCGCGACCGCATCCGCGAGCTGCGTGACTACCTTTTCACCTCTGCGCCGCAGGCAGCCGGGACGGAGGATCCGGCGCTCCGGCTGGCCGCCGAGGCCGCGCGGGTGGAGGTGCTCAACGGCACGGTCACCCCCGGCCTGGCCCAGACGACCGCTCAGTATCTCCAGGCGCAGGGCATCACTGTGACCGCCTTCGGCAACGCCGACCATAGCGGCTACGACCGATCGCTGATCATCGTCTATACCGACAAACCGTTCACGGCCGAGACCATCGCTCGCCTGTTGAACTTACCCCCGACGGCGGTGACGCCGATGAGCCAGCAGACGGGCGGGCCGGACATCGTCGTCATCCTGGGCAGCGACTACCAGCCGCCGGCGCCGTGAGAGTGGAAGTTGGAGGTTAGAGGTTGGAGGTTCAGTTCCGCTGCTGCGTGATCGGTGCGACCGGCTTCGTCGGCGGGCAGATTGTCCGCGCGGCGCTGGCCCGTGGCTGGGCGGTGCGCGGCGTACGCCGCCGCTCCGACGCCGTCGGCGCGCTGGCGGACGTGGCCGAACAGGTGGAGTGGGCCCAGGCTGACCTGGCCGACCTGGCCGCGTTGGTGGTGGCGATGCAGGGCTGTCCCCTCGTCTTCCACGCGGGTGGATACTACCCCCGGCGCGAGGTGGATCCCTGGGAGGCGGTGCGCCACGGTGTCCTGGGGATGCGCAACGTGTTCGCCGCCGCGCGGGTGGCGCGGGTGCGGCGGATCGTCTATACCAGCAGCTTCGTCACCGTCGGCCCGCCGATCACGCCCGGCCAGCCGGCCAACGAGGACAGCCTCCCTGTCCCCGGCCTCGCCCGCCGTCCATACGCCGAGGTCAAGTGGGCGATGGAACAGGAAGCGCTGCGCGCCACCCTGGATGGGCTGCCGGTCGTGGTGGTCGTGCCGGCGCCGGTGTTCGGGCCGGGGGAGGTGAAGCCGGCGGTCTCGCTGCAGTGGCGGGTGGCCACTCGCCGCCTGCGCTGGGGGTGGAACGGCATGGTCAGCGTGGTGGACGGGCGCGACCTGGCCCTGGGCCACCTGTTGGCGGCGGAGCGCGGCAAGCCGGGACGTCGCTACATCATTGCCGGCCACTATATGAGCGTCGGCGAGCTGCTGGCGGCGATGGCCGAGGCAGCGGGGGGCGCCCCGCCGCACCTGAGGCTCTCACCGCGCCTGGCCGCCGGCGGCTGGCTGGGCCGCTTCGCCGCGCCGGCCGCCGGGCTGCCCCATGACCTGTCCGCCTGGCAGCCGCTGGACGCTGCCCGCGCCCGTCAGGAGTTGGGGCTCGCCGAACCGCGTCCCTTCGCCGAGACCTGCCGCGATAGCGTGGACTGGCTGCGCGCCGCCGGCCACCTGCCGGCGGTTTCGGGAGAGGCATTGACCCCCAAGGCATAGACGGTTTGCCGCGCCCGCCCGCGTCCGCCTCCCCCGGATGCGCGGGGACGTGTACCTGGCTACCCTCCCGCAAGTGAGAAAGTGACTGGCGAGAGGACGAGCGCTCGTTGCGGCGCACTGCCATGCGGAGAGTGCGCCCAAACCTGCGGGAGGGTAGGCTGTTACGTTAGGAGGGAGAAATGCCCACAAGGAATGTCATCGGTGTGATCCTCGGCGGCGGACGGGGTACCCGCCTCTACCCGCTGACCAAACAGCGGGCCAAGCCGGCCGTGCCCATCGCCGGCAAGTACCGCCTGATTGACATCCCGATCAGCAACTGCATCAACTCCGGCGTCATCCGCATCTTTGTCCTGACCCAGTTCCTCACCGCCTCGCTGCACCGCCACATCTTCCAGACCTACAAGTTCGATATCTTCACCGATGGCTACGTCGAACTGATGCCAGCCGAACAGACGTTGACCAGCACCGACTGGTACCAGGGGACGGCGGATGCCGTGCGGCGGCAGATGCATCGTTTCCTCAGCCGCGCCCCGGAGGACGTGCTGATCCTCTCCGGTGACCACCTCTACCGGATGGACTACAGCCAGTTCATTGATCGGCATCGCGAGAAGCGCGCCGATGTCACCATCGCCGTCCTGCCCGTGGCGGCCCAGGACGCGCCCCGCTTCGGTATCCTGAAGACCGACAGCGATGGACGGATCGTCGCCTTCTGTGAGAAGCCGCCGGACGCCCAAGCGCTGGACGGGTTGGAGAGCCGCCACGGCAGCGACAGGCCCTACCTGGCCTCCATGGGCATCTATATCTTTCGTCTCGACGTGCTGGCGCGCATGCTGGAGCGGACGCCCGGCGCCGACTTCGGTCGCCACATCATCCCCGCCGCTATCGAGTCCTCCCGCGTCTATACCTTCCCATTCGACGGCTATTGGGAGGACATTGGCACCATCGGCTCGTTCTACGAGGCCAACCTGGCCCTCACCCGCCCCAACCCGCCCTTCGACTTCTATGACCCGCACCGTCCCATCTACACCCACCCGCGCTTCCTGCCCGCCTCGCGGATTGACGGCTGCCGCCTGGACCAGGTGGTGGTCGCCGAGGGTTCCTGGCTCTACGACGCGGAGCTGAGCGAGTGCGTGATCGGCCTGCGCAGCGTCGTCCGCCCGCGCAGTCGCCTGCATCAGGTCGTCATGATGGGCGCCGACTACTACGAGGACGAGGTGAAGAAGGCGGAAAACCGTCGCCTCGGCAAGCCGCAGGTGGGCATCGGCCACGGTTGCGTCATCGAACGGGCGATCATTGACAAGAACGCCCGCATCGGTGACGGGGTGGTCATCCATTCCCACGAGGGGGAAGAGGACCAGGAAGGGGAGAACTACGTGATTCGGGATGGCATCGTCGTCATCCCCAAGAACGCGATCATTGCCGAGGGTACGGTCATCTGATTGGCGAACCGCATTCTGCGCGGCGTGCGCGCCTACGTCAACAAGCTCCGCCTGTTCCGGCGTAACGCCCGCCTTTATCTTTTGAACACGATCCTGGCCGGCGTTTCGTTCGGCGTCTTTCGATTGCTGTTCAACTTCTACGTGCTCAGCCTGGGCTACGACGAGGCGCTGCTCGGCCAGCTATTGACGGTCAGCAGCGTGACTGCCCTGCTGGGCGCACTGCCGGCCGGCTACCTGAGTGACCAGTTGGGGCGCAAGGCCTCGCTGCTGCTCTCCAGCACGTTCATCTCCTGCGCCATTTTGGGCATGGTCATCTGGCGCACACCGACGAGCTTTTTCGCCATGAACGTGCTGACCGGGTTGGCCCAGAGCCTGAGCGGGGTGACCGCCGGCCCGTTCCTGATGGAGAACAGCGGGGAGACGGAGCGAACGTACCTTTTCTCGTTCAGCTCCGGCATTCAGATGGTCGCCGGCTTCGTCGGCAACTGGTTTGGCGGTCGCCTGCCGGGCTGGTTGGGGGCGGTCGGTTCCGTCTCGGCCACCAGCTCGACCGCTTACGGGTGGGCGATCACCGTCGTCGCCGCGACGTCGTTCCTGGCCCTGGTGCCGCTGGGGCTGCTGCAGCGCCAGCAGACGGCGCGCCAGCAGGGACAGGCGGTGCTGTCGCCGTTTCAGTACGCTAGTCAGCACCCGGCGCTGCTGGGCAAACTCATCGGGCCGATGCTGATCACCGCGCTGGGGGCCGGGCTGCTGATGCCGTTCATGAACCTCTTCTTCCGCGTCACCTACGGCCGCTCCGACGCCACCATCGGCGCGCTGTTCGCCTGGGGTTCGCTGGCCATGGGCATCGGGTTGCTCGCCGCGCCGCCGCTGGCCGACCGCTGGGGCAAGATGAAGCTGGTGGTCATCACCCAGGCGCTCTCGATCCCGTTCCTCTTCCTGCTCGGCTTCTCCCCCTGGTACGGCCTGAGCGCCTTCTCCTACCTGGTACGCCTGGCGCTGATGAACATGAGCAACCCGGTCTACCAGACGTTCGTGATGGAGCAGGTCGAGCAGGAAGCACGCGGGACGGTGGCCAGCCTGGTGAGCATGAGCTGGAACTTCGGTTGGGCGTTCAGCCCGACGGTCAGCGGGTGGCTGCAGGTGCGCTACGGTTTCCCGCCAGTCTTCATGGGCACGTTGATCTCGTACATACTGGCGATCTACCTGTACTACCGCTTCTTCCTGCGCCCCGGGGTAGCTAGATCATCCCATACCGCTTCAGCGCCTCGTTGAGGATCGTGTTGACCAGTTCGCTGTGGCCGATTCCCGCCGCCTCGGCCTCGATCACCAGGTCGCTGATGCCCGGCGACAGCCCCGGCAGCGGGTTGATCTCCAGGATATAAGGCCTGTCGCCGTCCGTCTCGTCCAGCCGGAAGTCCACACGGGCCACGTCCAGGCAGCCCAGGACGCGGAAGGTCGCCGCCGCCAGCCACTCCAACTCGTCTACCTGCTCCTGGCTCAGGTGGGCCGGGCAGGTGTAGGTCAGCTCCTCGGCCAGGTCCACTTTGGCCCGGTGGGTATAGACGCCCCCTTCTTCTTCGGCATAGCGGCCCAGGCCGATCTCCAGCGGCGGGAGGAAGCGCAGGCCGTGGTAGATGCGCGGGGCCTCCTCGTCGTCGGGGATGCGCCGGGCGACCGGGCGGGTCAGGTTGCCGACGATGCCCACGGTCAGTTCGCGCCCGCCGATGAACTTCTCGACCAGCGCCGGCTCGTGGTACTCGGTCAGGATCTGGGCGATCTGCGTCCTCAGTTCGGCCTCGTTGTGGACGGTGGACTGGGCGCTGATGCCCATGCCGGTGCCCTGGTGGCTGGGCTTGACGAAGAGAGGGAAGGTCAACGTAGGGTCGAGCGGCTCATCCACCCGCTCGAAGACCTGGAACAGCGGGGTGGGCAGGTCGTGATAGGTGAGGATGCGCTTGGTCATCGGCTTGTCGAGGGCCAGCGCCTGGGTCAGCACCTTCGAGCCGGTGTAGGGGAGGCGCAGCATTTCCAGGATGGCCGGCACCTGGGCCTCGCGGCTGTCGCCGAAGTGGCCCTCGCAGATATTGAAGCAGATGTCCGGGCGTACTTCGCGCAGTCGGTCGTAGAGGGTGACGTCCCCTTCCAGGAACGTGACCCGATGTCCCCCGTGTCGCAGCGCCTCGGCGATGGCCTCGACCGTGCTCTCCGAGTCCAGGTCGGCCCAGTAGTCATCCGGCACATTGGGCAGGGCGGGGGCGTTCTTTTTCAGGTTGGCCAGCAGAGCGACGTGAAATCGTTTCATCGTCAGGCTGTTTTGACGGCGGCGCTGCAGTAGGGGCACTCGGCGGTATCGGGGCCGTGCCATTCCACCTCATCGGGCAGCAGGGGGGCGGCGCAGGAGGGGCACTTGGCCGGCAATTGGCCGCGCTGCTGGCCGCGCGCGGCGGCGAAGCGTTCGGTCAGGGCCTGCCGGCTGAGCCCGGCCCGGCGCAGGGTCTCTTCCAGGGCCTGCTCGACCCTGGCGGCTTCCGATGCGTGGCCGCCCTGGCGCAGGAGGGTGACCAGGCGTTCGGCGGTGGCGGCGACGCGAGGGTGGATGGGCTGCTGGGCGAAGCCGGCCAGGGCGCGCCGGGCTTCCTCCACGGCGGCGCCCGCCTGCCCGCCGCTTGCCTGGGCGATTGCCGCCTGCAGCCGCAGGCTGCTGGCGCGGGCGGGCATGCCGTGTCGCTCGGCGCCGTCCGCCAGCCGCTGGAAGATCTCGACCGCCTGGGCGGAGTCGCCGCGCTCCAGCGCCTGGTGTGCGCGCAACAGCGCCTGGCGCACGAGCAGCCTGCCGCCGGGGGGCGGGGGTGGGAACAGCCGTCTTCGGAACATGGATCTCCTCCTTCCGCACTCTGATTCTACTTCTTGTTGTGGTGTAACTCAGCTCACCCTCCCGCAGGTTCGGAAGTGACCGGGCAACGAAGCGGAGGGGCCATTGCAGGGCGATTCGGGCTGCAAATTGCGCCCAAACTTGCGGGAGGGTGAGCAGTTACATCTGTTCATCGTCGCGGAGCTTACTTCTTGCGAGTTTGCATCGCATAGAGCACAATCCCCGCCAAAATGCCTACCACAATGCCAATGCCTGCTCCGACCCAACCCGTGGATCGAAAGATGGCATACCCCGCAATCCCGCCTACCAGAGCCAGTATCCCAATCCAATATAAGGTTTCATGTCTTCCCTCCTTCAGTAGTGATACTGCGCTTGTAGGAAGTCGCTCCGTTCTCCCTGCGCGACGTACGCCCTAGACCGACACGGGCCGTCCCCATTCTCCTACGTAACTGCCTACTACCCTCCTGCCCTCCCGTAGGTTAGAAAGTGGCTGGCGAGAGGGCAGGGGGTAGGTAGATACGATTACACAGTGTTTTCAGATGGCACAGGAGACTCCGCCCGATCTGTTTGCTCCGTGGAATCGGCGGCCTCTGCAATCGGAGCGGGCGGCGGGAGCAGCGCGCGGGCGAAGATCAGGAAGCCCGTGTGCGCCACCATCCGATCGGCCGGGCGGAACCGATCGGCGACCGCCTTGTACGGGCGCAGGAGCAGCTCCTCCACCTCGACCAGGCCGAAGGGCAACTCCTCCAGGGCGGCCAGCAGGCGCGTGACCTGGTTGGCCGTCGGCAGGATCGCCCCCAGAACTCCCCCATTGATCAGCGCCGCGTGAGCCTGCCGCAGGTAGTCCCACGGGTTGACCATGTCCAGGAACAACGCGTCCACTCCGCGCTCCTCGAACCCCTCGGCGGCATCGCGCAGCTTGAACTCGACCACGTCGCTCAGGCCGACCCGCTCCAGGTTCTTCTGTGCCAGCCGCTGCATCTCCGGGCGGTTCTCGTAGGAGTAGACCCGTCCGCTCGGACGGACGGCATGGGCCAGGACCATGGTCAGCCCTCCGCTGCCCGTGCCGGCCTCGAGCACCCGGCTGCCGGGGCCGATGCCCATCTTCAACAGGATGTAACCGGCGTCCTTGGGGTAGATGATCTGCGTGATGCGGCGGATGTGGAGGACCAGGTCGTGCAGCGACGGGGCGAGCAGCAGGTACGGCTGGCCCATGTGGCTGCGCACCTGGCTGCCCCACGGGCGACCGATCAGGTCGTCGTGGGCCAGCACGCCGTGATGGGTGTGGGTCGTCTGCCCCGCCTCCAGGCGCACCAGCGTCGTCCGCCGGCGGGCGTCCAGCAGGAGGGCCAGGTCGCCGGCGCGGGCGCAGGACGGTTCGTGTTCATTGGGCATAGGATGATTATAGCGCAAGGGCGCAGGGGCGCAAGGGCGCGCCTGGTGATTACCCACATGTCATCGTTCACAACTTAAGGCCCGGCTTGCCCCGGAAATCGCCGCTTTGCGGC